>NZ_CAWQOY010000102.1:0-66373 GCF_963896525.1 Nodularia sp. LEGE 04288 | reverse complement strand
GGGTTGGGGGTGGGGTTCTTGTACCTCATAACACTGGGAAGTGCTGTTAGTGAATTTTGTCGTGAATATAAAGCCATGATTGTGTGATTGAATAAATAAATCACCCTCTAATTATCAACTTTTTAATTAACCTTGACCCCAGAACTACAAAACCTTGCAGCCACAAAATACGCCATATCCCTACACACCACAACTCCTGAACTGGGGTTGGCTATCAGTAATTTTACTAGTGAAACTCGCGCTGATACTTGGGATTTGGGGCGTGATTTATCTAGTTACGTACATCAATATTTAATAGAATTTATCCAACCCCACACCTGGGCAGATGTAGCATTTATTGCCGTAGCTAGAGGCCCCGGTGGTTTTACAGGGACTCGGATTGGTGTAGTCATTGCCCGTACCTTGGGACAACAGTTAAATATACCTATATTTGCCATTTCCACCTTAGCAGCAGTAGCTTGGGCTGAAAAAGGTCAAAATCAATCAAAACCAGCAGTTATAGCCGTAGAAATGGCAGCACAACGGGGAAAAATCTTCGGTGCTATTTACCAAATATCTACTGATAACTTAAGTATCACAGCCTTATTACCAGATACTGTATTTACACCAGAAGCATGGCAAGAAACCTTAGCCAATTGGCAGAGTGAATATCAGTTAATTAAAGCCACATCTGGTTTAGCTGCAACAGTCAGCAGTATTTTGGAACTAGCTTATTTAGATTGGCAACAAGGTAAACATCCTCATTGGTTTGAGGCATTACCATATTACGGACAGCATCCTGTAGATATTTAAAACATAAACTATTGTGGGGTGGGCTTCTAGCCCGCCCTAAACAGGCAAGACTTGTACTGAGCTTGTCGAAGTATGCCTGTTCCACAAGAAAACAGCGAGCGATAGGCAGAAAAACCCATCCTCGCTGGTTATGGCTTAAGCGGTGAGAGAAGCGATCGCCTCGTCAACAGCTTGTAAGGCCAAATTGACTTCTGCCTCAGTCACAATCAACGGCGGGACAAACCGGACAACTTTCGGACCGGCTGGTACTAGCAAAACACCCTTGTCCATAGCAGCCTTAACAACATCAGATGCGGTGAGTGGAACATCTGCTTGTAATTCCATCCCATTGATTAAACCCCAGCCCCGGACTTCAGAAATGTAGTGGGGATATTTAGCTGCGATCGCATTTAATCCATTTCTTAGCTGTATACCCCGTTCTTCCACATTCTGCAAAATATTCTCTTTTTCCAAAGTCTGACAAACAGCCAGCGCCACACCACAAACAAAGGGATTACCGCCAAATGTGCTGGCGTGTTCTCCTGGTTCAAAGACATCGCAGAACTTCTTACTCATCATCGCCCCAATGGGGATACCGCCGCCCAAACCTTTCGCACTGGTAAAGATATCTGGTTCCACACCCAAATGTTCATAACCCCATAACTTACCACTGCGTCCCATGCCAACTTGCACTTCATCGAACATCAACAAAATGCCAGTTTCATCACAAACTTTCCGCAGCTTTTGGAAGTAAGCCACATCACCAGGACGCACACCGCCTTCTCCTTGCAACGGTTCAATTAAAATGGCCGCTACGCGATAATCTCCTTCATCTAATTCACTAACTGCTACCTCTATGGCATTAATATCGTTATAAGGAACATATGCAAAACCAGGTACTAAGGGGTGAAAATATTTTTGATACTTCGGTTGTCCGGTAGCGGTGACAGTCGCCAAAGTTCGACCGTGGAAACTAGCATTGGCGGTGAGAATAATCGGCTTGTCAATCTCTAGAACTGTGTGGGCATATTTCCGCGCCAGTTTAATGGCGGCTTCGTTAGCCTCAGCCCCAGAGTTGCAGAAAAATACCCGATCTGCACAGGAATGTTCAACTATCCATTGGGCTAAATCACCTTGTTCGGGAATATAGTACAAATTGGAAACATGATGCAGCTTCTGGATTTGGCGTGTTACCGCTTCTACCATAGCTGGGTGGGCGTGTCCGAGGGTGCAAGTGGCAATTCCGGCTACAAAGTCCAGATATTCACGTCCCTGGGTATCCCAAACGCGACAGCCAGCACCCCGGTCTAAAGCTAGGGGAAACCGGGCATAAGTTGACATGACGGCTTCATTGAAGCTATCAGCATCAAAAGGGCTAGATGACATAAAACCTGATGTTGGGGGGATGGTAGCTTGCTCAATGAGAGTTTCTATGCTCACGACCGCGCCTCCTGATAAGTCTTTAATTTTAATACTCACTTACTAGTTTGCTAGAAAATCTTAAAAATTACATTTTATTTCACAAATCTGATACTTTTTTGTAGGCTAACAGTTAAATATCCTGCCAAAAAATGGTAGCGGTGCAAAAACTTTGTATTCTGTACTTGAGAAAAAATACCGACGACTGCAAAAAGAACTAACGGTGGGGGCGATTTCTCTGGCTGGCGTTTTCCTGACTGGCACTTTGTGGTACAAGTTCATTGAGGGTTGGTCATGGGAAGACGCGGCTTATATGACTGTCATCACCTTAACGACTGTGGGCTATGGTGAGACCAATCCCTTGAGTAGCCGAGGCAGATTATTTACAATTGCCTTAATTTTGTTGGGTGTCATCAATATTGGTTACATGGTCAACAGATTTACAGAAGCCGTGATTCAGGGCTACTTTCAAGAAGGAATTAGACTACGGCAACAGAGAAGGCTAATGGAATCACTGACAGAACATTACATCATCTGTGGATTTAGTCGCACTGGTCGTCAAATTGCCAAGGAATTTCAGGCGGAAGGCGTACCTTTTGTGGTGGTTGATTCTAATTTGGAATCTGTGGAACAGGTACAAGCAGCAAATTACATAGCATACCAAGGTGATGTGACTCTGGATGACACACTCTTGAATGTTGGGGTGGAACGAGCGATTTGTATAGTGGCTGCATTGCCTTCTGATGCGGAAAATTTATATACAGTTTTAACAGCAAAAACACTGAATCCACGAATTCGCGCGATCGCACGAGCCAGTACAGAAGAATCTGTAAAAAAATTACAACGGGGTGGGGCTGATACTGTGGTTTCACCCTACATTACTGGTGGGAAGCGCATGGCTGCGGCGGCTCTTAGACCCCAAGTTTTGGATTTTGTCGATGGTTTCATCTCAGGCCTAGACGGACAGTTTTATATGGAAGAATTTTTACTAGACCCTGCGGTGTATCCTTATGTGGGTCACACTCTCAGACAAACAAGATTGCGATCGCAATCCGGCGCATTAGTAATTGCCATTCGTCGCGCCGATGGACATCTGATTGGTGGTCCCACTGGTGATACTGTGTTATTACCAGGAGATACCCTAATTTGCATGGGGACATCGGAACAATTGCGTAGCCTGAACCAAATTCTCATCCCAATTAATTCTCAACGCCGGCGACGACCGAGAAATAACTAATTCTTTACCCACGGCAAAATACTGTTGAGTGTTAATTCCATCCGTGTAACGGTGCGATATCTTTGGTGAAACTTGCGATAATTCTTGGCGGTGCGACGGATATTAAAACACTGGGATAAACTGCTGCACCCCAGACAGGATGAACCAGCACACGACATTTGTTTTTAATCACTTGATAGTTGAGTAAGGCTTTGACAACGGCGGTGTCATTGTGGGGAACTTCTCCCGGATGGGAAAGTAAGGGATAGCCAGTGCGAGGGTCAATCAAGTCTGTTAAATAGCCGTGATCGCGCAATTGAAATGCGAGGTCAAAGCCAAACCGCATAAACTTTTCCCGCAAGCGTTCTTTCTCTATTTCGATTTCTGGCGTACTTTTTACTAGTTGATCACGTGACTGCTGTAAAACAATTACAACCCATAAACAAGGTTGATTTTTCCAATCTGGTAATATCCGTTCGCAGTTGGCACAGATATACGGACTGGGTGAATGAATAGAAATCTGAACCGCTTGTCCTGTTTCGGCAACCAAATTAATAGGACAGCCTTGCTCCGAAGTGTAAACTGGGGAATAGTTCACCATATTAATTCGGCTTTTGCAAGTTTTACATATAACTCTTGGTATGATAATAACCCTTAAAAGTTCCTAAATATGATCAAGTTTCCCTAAAAGGTGAGGTTTCTGGAAAGTTATTGTGTAGAAATCGAGATTTTTTTAATCTAATTTTTATGGTTGATTAACTTATACTTAGGAATCTGGATACTACAACTACTTAGGTTAGCTGAATCAACAGATCAAAATTTCCACCCTCGCTCTAGAAAATAGAGGTCAAAACCTAAATGGGATGACCTATATAAATGAAAAAATATCTTGATAAATTGAGTCGGGATGCAATTAATCCAGTTTGAGTGCATTAACTGGGACTTCATCCCAAGAACTAACTATCCGCAATTGTGCTATCCAACCGGCGGATTTTTGGCTATCGGTCAAGTTTCCTTGAAAGGAATCATGACAATCTTGGGCTTGCGATTCATTACAACAAGCAATACAGGCATAAATCATCCCAGAAGGATCAATCTGCTCATTTACCCAAATTTTCATCGGATACATCCTCTAAAATTAAACGCTGAAAAACTAATTTGTGATTTTAGGATACTACTAAGAGTGGGGATTGAATATAGAACCGATACTTTTTTGCTAAGGAGAGGGGAGAAATGTCTGAAGTTTAATGCATTGCTGTTGCCACATCTACAGCATTAGTTTTTAGCTGACCATCTTCCATATAAATAATCCGATCAGCAATATCAAGAATCCGGTTGTCATGAGTAACTAGCAAGATTGTACAGCCTTGCTCTTTTGCTAATTTTTGCATTAATTCCACGACATCGCGCCCAGATTTTTTGTCTAATGCGGCTGTGGGTTCATCGGCTAAAACAATTTTAGGGTGACTGACTAAGGCACGAGCGATCGCAACTCGTTGTTTTTGTCCCCCTGAGAGATTCTCTGGATAGTAATTCACATGATCTGCTAAACCCACAGTTTCCAGCATGGCGATCGCTTTGGCGTTGATATCCTGCTGGAAGAACTCGTCATGCAACTCTATGGACATCCGGACATTATCTTTAGCTGTCAAAAAAGTCATCAGATTATGTGCTTGAAAAATATAACCAATCTGGCGACGCAGCCTAGTTAATTGTCCTTTGCTGGCTCCACAAATTTCCTGTCCTAAGATTTTCAGACTACCTTCTTGGGCAGAGCGTAGTCCACCCATGAGGGTTAAGAGAGTGGTTTTTCCTGAACCTGATGGACCAGTCATAATCACAATTTCACCCGCGTTAATCTGCAAATTAATCTCAGATAAGACTTGTTTACGCAGGTTCCCGCCGCCAAAGTAGTGATTGAGGTTGTGAACAGCAATCACAGGTTCCACATCTGAGATATTTGAGGGGTAGTTTCCTGATATAGTGTTTTGTATCATGGGTTTTTATGGCCAAAATTCTGTCAGGTGGGAATTAGAAAACATCTGCGGGGTCGGCTGTGCGTAACTTTTGCATGGCGATCGCACCAGAGAAACTACACATAATCACAGTTAGAATAAATACAGTTGTGGCTCTTTCTAGCTTCATGGCTATGGGTAGCATTGTGACTGCGTAGGCAAGCTGATATAATCCAAAGGAAAGAAAAAATGCGGGGATATAACCCAAGACAGCTAAGAATAAAGCTTCTTGTAGCAAAACTCCCAACAAATAGCGATCGCTATAACCCATTGCTTTGAGGGTGGCGTATTCCGGTAAATGTTCGGAGACATCAGAGTAAAGAATTTGATAGACAATCACGATACCGACAATAAACCCGACTACCACACCTAAACCGAAAATAAAACCAATCCCAGTCCCCTCAGCCCAGTATTTCTTTTCTATTTGGGCAAAACCTTCTGGAGTCAGAACGCTGACATCATTGGGTAACTCTGCGGTTAATTGCGATCGCACTTTTTCTGCATCAGCACCAGGCTTGAGAGTGATTAAACCCACTTCTATACGGTCTCTTTGACGTTCGGGAAAGAGTCGTAAAAAGGTAGAATCACTGGTGATCACATTCCCATCAGCCGCAAAGGAAGCACCATTACTAAATACGCCTCTCACACGGATAGCTTTATTATTCAATTCAGTGTCAAATTTGCCTGTTTTTTGGAATATATCACCCACAGTTCCATATTCTGGACGACCTGCTTGATCAAACAGCACTTGATGCAATTGTTTCAGATGAGCTTGATTTTCTTGAACTTCGGGAAATTTCAATGCCGATTGTGCTGGATCGATACCCCAAACCAAGATAGCCCGATCAAGACGTGTTTCGGGATTGCGCCATTGTCCAGTGCCAATGTAAACAGAATTTACTGATTTTACACCTTCATAACCCAATGTTTGATAGAGTCGCTCTCTAGAAAAGCTTTTGACGGAAACTAGAGTTTGAAATTGGGGATTAATTAAAACCAAATCTGCTTGTAAATTGCGATGAGGTTGGATGGCTGAATCAAACAGCGCACTTTCAAAACCTAGCTGAATAAACATCAGCATATCAGCAAAAGTAATCCCAGCAACTGCAACTAACAGACGAGTTTTTTCTTTCATTAACTGTCGCCATGCTAGCGGAGTTTTGCGTGATTTTTTGAAAAACATAATTGGGGAGTGGGGAGTGGGGAGTAGGGAGTAGGGAGCAGGGGAGCAGGGAGCAGGGGAGCAGGGAGCAGGGGAGCAGGGAGCAGGGAGCAGGGAGCAGGGAGCAGGGAGCAGGGAGCAGGGAGCAGGGGAGCAGGGAGCAGGGAGCAGGGGGAAAGATTGTAACTTCCCAATGAGTGGGGAGTGGAAAATATTGTTATTTTTAACTTGGGTATTCTATAATTCAATTGCTGTTTGAACTTGCAAGTTAGTTAATCCTGCTACTTGTTTGCTGTCTTCAGGATGCAGACGAATTTTGACATCAATCACCCGGCTATCGAGGTTTTCTCCTGGTTCGTTGCTAAAGACATTTTGTCTATTTACCTGTAAACCAATTTGGGAAACTGTTCCTCGCAATTCACCAGGAAATACTTGACTGGTAACTATTGCTGACTGTCCTATTTGAATTTTATTAATATCGCTTTGATAGACTTCGGCGACTGCAATCATTTGCTCAGTTTCTGCCAAATCTGCAATCCCCGCCTCACGAATTTTTTCTCCGACTCGTGTATGAATTTTGAGAATTTGTCCGTCTATTGGGGCTTTAATATAAGTTGATTCTAAGTTAGTTTGCATTTGTTTGACTGTAGCGATCGCATTCTCAATTTCACTCTTGGCTGCTTCCACATCTACGGGACGAATTTCGGCAATACTGCTGAGTGTGGCTTTGGCTTCACTGATTTGTTTGTTACTTGTGGAGTTAATTCGGGTGAGTGTAACTTGAGCTTGGGCTAATTCTCTACTAGCAGTAGAATTAATCCGATTCAGCACTGCTTGTCCTTCTGAGAGTTGCTGTTGTGCGGTGTCTAAACTCAAGCGCTTACTATCAAATAAAGAACTGGAAATTGCGCCTTCAGAGGATAATTGCTGATAACGTTCATATTCCGCTTGAGCATTATTAAGTTCTGCTTCGAGCTTTTTAATTGTCGCCTCTTGTGCTATCCTTTCTCCTAACCATTGTGCTTCGATGCGAGCGATCGCTTCTTCTTGACCTATTTTATCTCCTTGTAACTGGGCTTGTAAGCGTTCAATAGTTGCTTGCTGTGCCTGAATTTCTCCAGTTTTTGCCCCAGCTTCAACTTGAGCCAATTTAGTTTTAGCCACTCTCACCTGTTGTTCTGCTTGGAGTACAGCAGTTTGTAGGCGAGTGCGTGAGTCTAAAATTGCCACCACCTGACCTGATTTGACTCTATCGCCCTCTTGGACTAAAATTTGGGCAATGCGATCGCCATCCAAGTCCAAAGGTGCAGACAGGCTAATTACCTCGGTTTCTGGTTCTAGTCTTCCTAAAGCCGATATTTTTGGTGCAATTGGTGCAGGTTCTTCAAGTTCAGAAGAAGCAGTTTGACCAACAAAACCAGACTGAGAAATCCCATAAACAGCAATTCCACCTGTAATCACCGTAGCAGCTACTACTAATAGTATTAACCTTTGATTGGGGATTTTAAATAACACATTTGGAGTCATTCTTTACCTCACTACACACACTATTTTATGGAGATATTTAGGCACAAATAATTAAAACTTTCGTCTGATTGAGGAATTAGCTATATTATGGGTTTTCTGATAAATAGCTGGTGATCATTTTACCTAGTAAGGCGCATTGTTCAGGAAAATTAATTGTTTGATTACCCCATAATTTTTCTAGAATTAAACCATTAATAAAGCTCAAGATAAAGGATGCCAATACTGGATCTTGAATCCCCAAAAAATCACAAACTGCCTGCTGACACCTTTGATTAACACGTTGAAATACAGGAATATTGGCTATTGTTTCTTTGTTTTGATGCTGACAAAAATCTACCCAGATATAAGTTTGATTAATAAAGTAATCTTCATTTTTAACTAAATATTTCCCTATCGCAGTCATTATTTCTGAAATTGTTTGCGTTCCTTTGATTTCTGCCAATGCTGAACTGATATCTTGTTGATTTATCTCCTCAACTAATTGCTCAAACAAAGCCTGTTTGCTAGGAAAGTAATGATATAGCGTCCCTGTAGAAACATTTAAACTCTCAGAAATTTGCCTCATGGTGAGCGCACCGTAACCTTTTTGAGCAAATAAATCAAAGCACTTTCTGAGTAGTTCTTGACGGTATTGGTCATGGTCAACTATTTTCGGCATATTTTATATCGAACGCTCGATATTTTTTAATGTATCACAGAGTTTGCTGGAAAACCAGATAATTTCAAAAATCAAATATACGTCTTGCAGAATCCTTGTAAGGACAACTGATCAATTGTCCCTACTTTGCCGAAGATTTTCTATGACTAATCCTTAGCCGTTTTGCTAAAAATTTGGTAATACAGCCATGTACTAGCTTCCTTCACTGGAAAAAACAGGTATGTCAGCGGATTTATCGTCACAATAATATTGCGGTAATCTCGTCGTGCTAAAAACAAGATCCCACGAGCTACCTGCTGCGCTGACATCACCCCATAAGGATTGAGTTGACTTTTAAAAGGCCCCAGAATTAACTTACGAATTACACAATTTCCATCCAACCGCTTCAGGGTGACAAGATTTCCTAATGTGCGTTTACTCAGTTCATAAAGGGGACTTAAAGCCGGGGAAACCTCAGCCTCAGAAGTATTCACCCAGATTTCCTTGGTGGCTTTGGCTTGTGGTCCGGTGACAGTGGTTAAAAATATATCCATCAACCGCAACGCTGAGAAAGTATTCACCTCATAGGAAGATGCGATCGCTTCCGGTGTGCGGCTATTGTAAACATTGACACCGTGATTGATAATCAAAATATCGATTTTCTCTAAACTATCTTTGAGTTCAGCTTCATTACCTAACTCCCAGGAAAGGACTTTAAAATTAGTCTGCGGTGCTAATTTTTCGGGGTTAGTAGTTAAGGCTACCACTTTGGCATTATGCTTGAGCAGTTCCGCCGCTAATGCTTGACCGAGAGAACCGGACGCGCCAGTTAAAGCGATTGTTTTACCTTTGAGTGATAAACCCGTACCAAGTATTTTATCCACGAGAGGAAAGACACCACTGTAGTATGCATTCACATCATCAAAATGATGTCGCCAATGGTAAGTGCGATTTACCCACCAAACAGAGGGAATTATCTGTAAAGGGCCGGGTAAGTGATTGTAATCTGTATCGATTTTACCAGAGAAATATCGCACAGAAGCACCATACAAGAAGGTACAGCCATAGAGAACTCCCAGCCATAACCCCATTTGGTGAACCACTAAAGCCATGATGGTTAAAGCCGCAACCAGTAAACCCGACTCCAGAATATCGTGATAAAGCTGAGAATCTTGGTAAGCTTGCACAGAGACTATGGATAAATCGCGACGATATACTTGATGATGCTTATTGTGCCATTTAGCCAGCCATTTGACCTCGTGACACAAAACATGGTAACTGTCTCTTAAGACTTCAGCCAGCAACAGCGAAAAGACTCCCCAGCCAGCAAACTGCAAACCAGTATTGACCAACACCCCATTAATCTGACTAAACATTGTCATATTTTCCTGCACACCACTTATCTTAATCTTTCTTCATATTGTGACAGAATAGATTAACCCGACGTTACACAGCAAACTAAAAATTAAAATCACTCGCCAGAACACCGCACACAATATATTATGCGTTGCTGATTACAAGTATGAATTACCTCACGCAGAGGCGCAGAGACGCAGAGAGAGTAAGAAATTACAGCAATTTTCCGGTACATGAGTATTTTATAGTGAGCAGGCTATGAGCCAGGGATATCAACTTCAGTAATATTACATAAGTATAAATAATTGATATTGTCATTTATTAAGGAATAACACTAATTTAATTTATATAGATTCATGCGTAAAATTAAACGATATTTTGTATTTTTACGGTAAAAACTTTAATACTAAACTACTGAGTAGTATTACAACCGCCACAGACGACGATACATAACGAACAAAACTGGTTAATAAAAGTAGTATCAATTCGTTAGAATTTATACTAACAAAAAAGTAGTTTATTGTTCAGCACCTTGTACATAAAAACTGATAAATAGTAAAGTAAAAATGCAAATCGATATTGATTCTAGGTTAAACAACACCCGTAAGCTTTTAAATGAGTTAGGTAATTCCGTTTCTAAGTTAGTTAACTCGTCTCCTGATATTGCTGAAGATCCAGGGATTAAATCTTGTTTAGCAGGATTTTTAACTGCTTATCAAGAAGCAGTCCAACGATTAGAAAATCCTAGTTTCCGCATTGCAACTATTGGGACAACCTCTTCTGGAAAATCAACTATAGTTAATGCTCTAATTGGTCGTAAAATTGCACCAATTGAAAACGGCGAAATGAGTGGTGGTGTTCTTACCCTCAAACATTCACTCGCACAGAAATTAGTCATTGCAGAAACAGAGGATGCTGCTTGGGAGACTGGAGAATGGACAGGGTTAACTGATGAAGATTTATACCAGCGCATCAGTACAGTCATGCACTCCTATCACCATGCGCGTAAAAAGCGTGAGTATGTTGCACCACAAATAACAGCTTATGTTCCGCTTTTACCTGCTTGTGATCCTTCTTTGTTAGGTTTACCGGCAAGTATAGGAATAGAATTAATTGATTTACCAGGTTTGAAATCAATTCAAGACCGGACTAATTTAGCAACTATTCAACAGCAAGTGAATAAAGCCTTTAGTTTAGTGGCTTTGGACTATATGCAAGTGGATGATGACCACAGAAAACGCTTATTAGAAGAATTAAAAAAAGTTGTTGAATATTTACAGGGTCGCACAGACTCAATGATTTTTATTTTAAACCGGGTAGACCACCGAGGTGCAGATGATTTTCCTCTATAAGTACGAATTAATCAACTAAAAACAGAAATTCAAGAAGTTTTATCACTTCCCGAACCTCCTGATGTTCTACCTTTTAATGCTCGTCTTTTATATTATGCTCAATGTGCTTGGGGTGCAGGTGCTTTTAATGAACCTTCAATAGTAGAACCACAGGTAAGGTCAAGATGTTTAAAAGCAATGTTTCAAGACTGCGCTGGAGTAATTCGTTTAAACACCAAAGAAAACCGGGAATTAAAACAATGGTTTCGTGATGTTGAAGATTATGTTGAAGATAATAATTTTGTTGATGATGAAACCATGCGTAAAATTATCCGCTATTCTTTAGAATGGAGTGGTGGTAGAGAACTTTGGGAACGGTTTCGGTTTCGGGTGGAAGATTCCTTTGCTGAATTGGTAATACTTCCTGCATTAATAGACGTATTTGATAATTACTCTGCTTTATCAGAGTTTTTGGATATCTTGATTCAAACAAGAAAGATTTATAATCAAGAACAAGTTAGTGAAGAAAGGGAGCGACTTGCTAAAATTCGTCATATTTTACATAAAAATATGAACCAAATAGCTAGAGAGTTTCAATCCGAAGTTGGACAATTGATAGGAGGATTGAAAAAAAATGACCCTAAAACTCAAATTCAAATTAAAAAAAATGCTCAAAAAAAAGGACGTGATGGTTTTGCTCGGATTTTTTATGCTGTTAATCAGGTAGAAAAAGATTTAAATGCTGTTCTAATTAGTCCAGTGCGTGATTCTTTTGCTCAAAATCAAGGCGCTTTTGATTTAAGAGATAAATTAAGAGAAGTCATATCACCTGCTTTAGCTGATGATGTTGCTAAAACCTATGATAATGTGAGCCGAAGAATTAGCCAATTTTCTCAAGAATCAGAATATTTAGTTAAGCGTGTACGGGCTGATGATGAAAAAGGTACAAAGGAGCTTGAACACGATGAACGCCATGTTCGTCTTCTGTATCACACGATGAGACAAGCTATATCAGCTAGAGCCGAGTTTTTTCTTCAAGGAAAAGCCTTGGCTTTTGAAGAGGCTCTAGAATCATTAGTTAAGGCACAAGTTGCGAGACTAAAAATTTGTTTATCTGAAGGTAGTGTTGATTCTTTCATTGATTTTGAAAAAGCAGTAATCAGTGATTTACACAAAAAGTTAGCTCAAACTTTACCAACTCTACCAGATAAATTTTTTGAAATCTCAGATGATATTAAGCAAAATCGCTCTAAAAAAACAGAAGTTGTTGGACAAAAAACTGAGGAGGTAACACGCACAAAAACAGAACAGGAAACTTATACCGAATCTTATCAAAGTGGTTCTTGTTTTCAAAGCACTAAAACTAGAACAAAAACCAGACCAATAACACGCAAATATAAAGAATCTGTAACTCGTGATATAACCGCAGATGTTGAATATGTTGAACTTTTTCTTCCATCCCCAGACTTAATGGCAAAACAATGGTTAAGTGGAGTAGACAAGGGAAAAGAAAGTTTGTGGGATGTTTTACTTAATTGGATTACCAAGCGTTTAGAATATGTAAAAACGCTATTTGAAGATTCAGTTAATGATATTACTTATCTGGCTGAAAGGTCTTTAGACAAGCAATTAAGGATTATTGAGGATAATTTTCAGCAAGAACAAGAATTTTGGCATGATTTTGAACATGAAAAAGATTATTTAACATCAATTTGCCAAAGATTAGAAAAAGAATTTAGTGAATCTTAATTCTGCTTTTATTTAGTTGTTTGGTGGTGTAATGCTCCCAATTAAAATTATGTATGTGGAGAAAATTTAATTTGAATATGTTTGTAAAAATATTGCAAGAAGTCAGAGATAAAACTCAGATTGAATGCCAAAATTGTCGCTATGTTAATGATTATTTATTAGCATCTGTCAGTGTTTGGTGTGATAAACTAAATTTGCATGATAATATCAAAAACTATATTATTAGAGAATATCAATCTTATGGATTTACAAGCTTGATAGATTATTTATATAGTTTGTGGAAAACTGAAAAGAGAGAAGAAAAAGACTGGAGAGGAAACGTAAAAATAACTTATCCAACAAGTAAATTACATAATTTAGTTGCATCCATTTTAAATAAAATAAATGTTAGGAGTGAACCAAATGTTAGGAGTGAACCAATGGAAATTATTGTAATTGGTGCTTTTGTCGTTACAGCAGTAGGTTACTGGATTCATATCCTAAATAGCGGACAAAATCAAGTACAACAACTAAGTCTTAGAGTAGAGCCAAAACAAAATGAAAATCCTCCCACTATTCCATCTCTTACTGTAAATAAAACAATTAATAAATATTTTTTGGTTTTAGTTGTTTCCGCCTCAGAAGCGAAATTTCTGGAAACATTACAAACTAAATCACGCCTTGACTTAAGTGATGGAGAAAGACTGTATAAAATTACCAACTATTTATGGCTTGGCTCTGAAAGTGAATTTAATCAAGGTAAGACAGAGATAAATAATTATTTAGTAAGCACAAGAGAAGAGTCAGAATATGATATTCACTTAGTGTATTTTGAGATGAAAAGACTAGATGAGAGGTTCAAAGAAAATATTAATCAAGTTGATAGATTTGATGCTTTTCGTGATTTAGCTAATTCATACATTAGTTTTACTGTATCACCCAGACTACAAATGGAAGCATACGGGAATTTTGAAGTTTATAACTGCTAAACGAGATTATAAAAATGTTAATTGATACCACTCTTCTAGCTAACAGTCCCGAAATTATCAACGGTTTATTAAATGGCTCAATGCAACGCTATGGTAGTGTTATTCGTTGGGCTGCTGGTACAGAGAATGCAGGTCAAATTGTTCGCCATTTAGCAGAAACACCTGAATTGACTAGAAAATTAATAGATTTTGGATTTTCTCCCATATTTGGTGGGGCTGATATTATTGGTCATGGGTTGACTTATCATAAATTAATAGGGATTGAAAACACGTTATCCTCAGTTATGGGATTAAGTCAAATAGCTGCGGGTGCAAGCGTTTTAAATCTGGGTGTCAGCATTGCTGGTTTTGCCTATATGGGTTATAAACTGCACCAAGTTCAAAAGCAATTAGGTTATCTTCAAGAGTTTATGGAAGGAGGCTTTAACCGAATTGAAACGGGCTTAAATCATCTAGAAAATGGTATGATGAGGGGCTTTAAGCAAGTTGAAAATAGTTTAAATCATGTTAATAAACGTTTAGATAATATCTCTGGACAACTGGCTTATATTTACCTATTAGTAGAAGATAGCCGAGAGAAACAACAAAGCCTCGCTAAAGCAATTTCTCATCTGCATCAAGCAATGTTAATTAAAGAGATTGCTGCTTTAAATGCTGAACTACAAGACCGCTCTCGCTTTCCCAATGAATCACCTAGAGAATCTCTCAAAGTTGCTTCTAGAGTGCGTTTATTTTTAGCCAACCAAGCCTTACAAGTTACCCCAGCATTAGATGCTGAATTAATGCTGAATACTGATGTTTCTATTCAAGGTTGGGCTGTAGCTACTGCAACGGAAGCAAATTTGCTTTTAGAGATTGGTAAACATCAAGAAGCTAAAGAATTACTGGCTGTAGAAGTGCCGAAGTTTAAACAAATAGCGCAAAGATGGGGTAATGAGTTAATTAGTCATGAAAAATCTCATTTATCTACAGCTTATCGGTTTACTAACTCTCGTTTTCACGATTATATCACCCCAGAAAGAGTAGAAAGAATTACCGAAATTTCTCCACGCGATCGCACGTTATCACCTGAGCAAATTCGTTGGCAGAAAACCAATGTTGATGTAGAGTTTGAAATGTCTTATAGCTCCCAGTGGGATGAAGCCTGGACATATCGTCAAATTGCTGTGGCTGAATATTTAGATACTCTCAGCGAACTTTCAGCCAGGTTAGACAGTTTACAATCGTTTGCGGCTTTATGCGAAAGTCACAATGTTAAAAGTAGCCGTGATATTTTACCTAATGCTGATGCTGGGGTAGGCTTGTATATTTTACCTGCTCATGAATAATTTTACACAAATCCTGAGTAGGCGATCGCCTATCTTGTAATTCAACAAATTTATAATTCTGGCACTTGTAGGTTACGTTTATTACCTGCGTAATGCCTGTAAATAATTTCTGGAGAGTTACCAACCCACCTCCCTACATCCTTGGCATCAATATCAGCTTCCAGACAAAGAGTAATAAAAGTGTGTCTGCATTGGTAAGGTTTGCGATACTCGCTGATTACACCCTGTTTTACAAGTTGAGTTACGATTCCATCTATATGTGTACCACGATGATTTTTGTAGCCTTTCCAGGCATGATTGAGAAAATCGCCAAAGTCTACTATGCCGCCTTTCTTGCTTCTAAAGATAAAATCATCTGGGTTACAGTTCTCAGGCTTAATTGAGTCTAAAATTTCACGTTGCTGATGATTAATCGGAAAACGTCTTTGGCTTTGGGTTTTCAATCCATTTTTGAGCGCTAGTCCTTTACTACTGATGGTAATTGCTTGCTCGAATGTAATATATTTATCGCTAATATGCTTCCATTGTAGAGCGATCGCTTCTGATGGTCTGCACCCAGTGAAGAATAAGAATTTTACTAAAGGAGCATAGTAAGTGTAAAATTTACTCTCCTCAAATGCTTGAATGATGATGTCCCTTTCTTCCTTAGTAAATGGATTGATTTCAGATTCTGCCGATTCTGACTTTGGCATCTGAATATCTTTTGCCATACCCTGGAAGGGATTTGATTTTATCTGCTGACTCTGAAGCGCCCAATCACAACAAGCATTTATATTTGTCAAAGTACGTTTAGCTGCGTTAGCACTGAGATTAGCAATTAAATAGTCTCGAATCGCGATCGCATCATCCAAAGTTTTCGTTGGTAAGTTGGCGATATGATTACGATACTTTCGATAATCAACAGCGTAAGTTGAAGGACTAACCTGTGGTTTTTTAAACTCAGCGTATTTTTCCCACAATTCTCCCAGGTCAAGTTGGGGGGTAGCTGAAGGAATTTTTGGGGTAATTGGGGTAACAGTACTTAATGATGCTGCTGGCTTGTACTTTACTAAACTGGCATCAAATTCACCACAATCAATATCCCTCTGGATTTTTGCTGCCAAAGTCGATGCCTGATATTTTCCAAAAGGTGTATCTTCGTGCCTTGTTGAAAGGTAGAAACGCTTGGTTTTAACCTCTCCATCTGGAGTAATAACTGGATGGGAAAAAACTAATTGGAGTCTACCGTTAGAGTTCTTGATCTGTACAGAACCCCGACTAGCAATACGTTGAGATTTTTTATTAGGCTGCATCAGGTTAATTGATTGGGGTAAAGACCTTGATTTAACTTTACCCCAGTTTTACCCCAGAAAGTTATATTGGGGTAAAAACCTCTGCCTTACATTTTACCCCAGAAGTTTCTCCCAACTACCCAAAATTAATCCAAAAATCTTTGCAGACTGTAAAAACACGCCCTTTCATTGCCAATAAAAAAGGGCTTCAAAGCCCTGTAATCTTTATATTTTATTAAAGGCGACAGGCGGATTTGAACCGCCGGATGGAGGTTTTGCAGACCTCTGCCTTACCACTTGGCTATGTCGCCGCGATTGCTCTCACGATTCCTTATCATAGCATCTTTTCTCTAAATTTACGCCCTACGTCTGAGGAAATTTTGCCTAACCTCAGCAAATTTAGTAGTTATTAGCTTTTTAACATCCCAGGAGATGGCAACCTTGAATGAAGATTTGTGGGGATAGTGTGAGGAATTGATGAATTTTTGCCCAAGATGCGTGACGTAAAATACAAATAAAAATACAATTTCACTCTTAAGATGGATGAAAATTCGTAACTTTTGGGAAATTGAATGTTTATTTATGGTTTTTAGCTTTATGATGACATCAAAATTAGTATGAACTTGGTTGGCTACTTTCCCGAAAATCAATCAGATATTAAGTTGCACATATCGCAATCCATGAAAAAAAAACAAGTATCTCCCATTTCAATCGCTCAGGTAACAGATACACATCTGTTTGCTTCGGAAAATCACGAAATGCTGGGAATGCCTACTATACAGTCTTTCCAGGCTGTTGTAGAAAGGTTAAAGGAGCTAAGGAGTGAAGTTGATTTACTACTGTTAACGGGTGATTTGTCTGGTGATGGTAAGCCTGATTCCTATGACAATCTCCAAAACCTGGTGAATCCGCTACAAATACCTGCTTACTGGTTACCTGGGAATCATGACTGTGCGATCGCAATGGATGACATCTTACATATGGGGATGCTTTCCCGGCGTAAGTCTTTTCAGCGTGGTGGTTGGAATTTTATCTTACTCGATTCTTCCGTTCCTGGTTGTTTGCATGGTTATCTTTCCGGTAAAACTCTTGATTGGCTAGACTCTGAATTAAAAATCCTGGGTGATTATCCGACTTTAGTCGCCCTACATCATCCGCCTTTTCCCGTAAATTCGGCGTGGTTAGATAGCAGTACTCTGAAAAATCCCCAAGAATTTTTTGCAGTTCTCGATCGCCATCCCCAAGTTAAGTTAGTTTTGTTTGGTCACATCCATCAGGAATTTCAACGCCAGCGTCATCAAGTTAACTACCTCAGTACCCCGTCAACTGGGCTTCAGTTTCGCTCAAAAACTCCAACTTTGATGATTGATCATCAATACCCCGGTTTTCGGTTGTTGAAGCTATACCCCAATGGAATGTGGGAAACTTCCGTTGAACGAGTTCCTTATTTCCAGCCATTGGAGATAGCCGCTAAAGTATCCTAAATTATCTATTACAGTTCGGCGTAAGTAGCACCACCGTGGGAAATCAATCAAAAGCCTATAGGATAATCAACTTTTTTGACTTTTGACTTCCGCCTTGCGGCGCTATATTACTTCATCAGCAAAACTCTTCCACCGCACAAAGTGAAATGGACCAGCGACAGACCCCCAAATATGTTCATTGGTTTCTAAATCACGTCCTCTGTCCAGGCTGATAAATCTCTCCTCACTAATCTCAAATTCACTATCTAAATAGGTATTTTGCCCTTTACGAAATACGATACAACCTTTACCAGGTTCCACTTTGCCTTTGAAGCTGTTACCAGCCCACTCTACAGTCATGTTACATCCTGGTAACTTTTCTAAGTGATCGCTCGTTAAAGTTTTCAGCCGTGGAAGGTCACGGGATGCGCCATAAAACTGTTCTTCTTGCTTAACAGTGTAGTTGACAATTTCGATGCGATCGCCTGCATTGAGCAATTCCAAAACCCGCACGCGATAAGGGTCATTCAGCTGATAATCATAAGCTTGTTCCACAAACAAACTCACCCCTGATAACACCTCTACAGGTAGAGGACGCATACACACGCGAATATGAGCAAAAAAAGGTGGGTTTTCATAAGCTTGTGCTTGATTACTAAAATCTGCCGCCATCCAGCGAGCTAAGGTTGTAATATCCATAGAATTAGTGATTACAGATGTTAAAATTCTCTGGATTTATTGTATAGGGAATGGGGAGTGGGGAGTAGGGAGTAGGGAATTGGGGAGAATTATTGATTTTTGATGCGTCTAACAAGTTGGCAGTTAAAATCTTTGGGTATGGTGGTCATACCCTATGCTCTATTCCCATCTTAGGTAAAGTACCCATGCTCAGACGCTTATGTATTACTATTAGTGTCGCTATCCTTTGTCAGTTTAATGGTTCGTTAACCCTGGCAGAGACTAAAAAGCCGCAACAGCCGGATAAATTTGCGCCTAATCCCCTGGAAATTACCACACCTGATCCACTGTTACCGCCTGGAATTAATAAACAGCCGTTAACTCTCCCACAACAGCAAAGTTTGCAGCGGGCGTTGGATGAGTTGAATCAGGAAGCTACAGCCAAATTGCAAGCAGGAGATCAGGAAGCTGCTTTTGAGATTTGGAACCGGGAAGTACGCTTGCGGCGGTATTTGGGTACATTGGCGGAAGTAGAAGCATTATCGCGCTTTGGGGCGATCGCCTGGAAAGAAAATGCCGGTGAGCAGGTAAGATATATTACACAACGATTGCAAACTCTGCAAAAGTCAGCACAAAAACAAAAAATTGTGGATTTAGAATTAATGCGATCGCTTGGTGAAGCATACCAAAAATTGCGATCGCCTCAACTGGCTTTAGCAGTTTATCAGCAAATTTTAACAGCAGTAGAACAAAAACAAGATGCCGTCGCAGTGCTGGAAATCCTGACAACAATGGGCGAACTGCATTTGAGTTGGTTTGATTATCCCCAAGCAGCCGCCACCTATGAGAGATTATTAAATTTAACTGCTACCCAAAGCGATCGCACTAATGAGTTAGCATACCTGCAACAACTACGTTATATCTACCAGCAGACAAAACAACCCCAAGCCGCAGTGGATACGCTCAAAAGACTAGCAGAAATCTACGAACAGGAAAATAATCTCACGAAAATACCAGAATTGAAACTAGCCATTGGTGTAAATTATGAATCCCTGGCACAGGAAAATCCTAGTATACTCACGGAAGCATTTAACAACTATCAAGAAGCTTATCTCATGGCTGTGCGATCGCGCCAGTATGCTCGTGCTGGTGAAGCCTTGCAAAAGTTAGTTCCCCTCTATCGTAGCCAAGGACAAATAGATGAAGCCTTGCAAACTAGCCAAATTCTCATAGAGACACAAGAGAAAGCCATCAACTATTATGGCATGATGCAAGCTTACGACCAAATTGGGCAATTGTATCTAGAGCGTCAAGACTATCCCCAAGCACTCGCAGCCTTTCAAAAAGGATTAGAACTAGCTCAACAACTTAAACATGAAGAAACATATTTTACTGAGCAGATAGAGAAAGCCTCGCCAGCTAAACTTTAGCCGTAGGGTGGGTTAGCGCAGCGTAACCCACCATTCTATATTTTCTTTAGCTCAGGGACGGTTTTTCTACTCAGCTGATTAAATCCCTCCTCGCTTGCGGGGAGGGAAGACAAAGCATAGCTTTTACAGGGTGGAATTCCGGCTTTACACAGTTGTTCGCTCTAGTTTCTTCACAGCGTCAACTATCTCATAAAGCTTATCTTCAAACTTTTGTGTACACGCCGACCAATCATATTTAAGTATAGAAGGACGAGCCTGTTCAGTCATTTCTGCTTTCAGTTGAGAATTTGCCAAAATTGCCACCACCTGATCCGCAAAATCCTGGGGATTATTCGCTTCAGCTAACAAGCCGTTTTGACCAGGAAAGACTTGCTCAAAGCTTGAAGGTGCAACCACAGCCACCAAAGGAGTACCGGAAGCCAGCGCTTCGGTATTTGTCGTGCAGAAATTTTCAGTCGCAGAAGGGTTGACAAATACATCTGCACGAGCAAACCAACCTAAAAGTTCTGTACCGTGAGACTCACCCCATATAGTAATACCTTCAAACTTTTGGGAGCGCCGACGGAGTTCTTCATCTAGGGGGCCACTACCAATAATTACCAAATGAACATCAGGAATTTTGGCAGCAATTAGCGGAAACATATCGATAAGTTGGGTAACATTTTTTTCCGCCGTAATGCGTCCCACAAATAAGATAGTTGGTCTGTTGTCTTCGGGAATCGGGTTGTGGATAATATTTCGGGGGTGAAATTTTTCACAATCAATTCCTTGATAAGGAACGTATTCACCCCGTTGGCAATTCATCTGCTGGTACTTTAGGAGTTGTCCTTGAGAAGGAAATAAATTGCGATCATAGACTTCAGTGGACTGCTTGACTAAAAAAGGAATAATCGGACGCATCAAATTGAAAATCTGATTACCCAAATAGTATTGAATGTAGGCAACAATATCAGTGTGGAAAACAGAAATAATTGGAGTCCCCGTTTTCTTCGCATATTCAACCCCAATGGGGCGACCATAACCTTGCAAGAACATTGAATAGAAACCTCGCATTTGCGGGGCTTCTTCTACTACTATAATATCGGGTTTAAACTTTTCTAATAACTTAGTATCACTCCAATGGCGATAGTGTAATGGTTGGGGTAAAGACTTGTAAAAAATTAGTGGCTTTGTGGGGAAAGCATAAGCAGAAAAATTAGGGAAACACTGTAATTCTTCCAGTCCTGCCATAGGACGATTGCTAACATTTTTAGGATATTGATCGTTAATTTCTGGATGGATCAGAAAAACTTCATGTCCTTGTTCGAGTAACCAGCGAACCCTTTGGTGGACTGCAATTGAAACCCCTGTTAAAAAAGGAGCATACAATCCTGTAAACAGAGCAATACGAAGCTTTTGCTTGTTCATAATTTTAGTGCTTTTGTGTATTTTAGGACAGAAAAAATGGTGTCTTTATGCTTTTGAAGCGCATTGCATGATCAATTCAAAGAAATATTTGGCGCAGCAGGTTGATCTAAAGACTGATAAGGACGATATTCAACTAACCGAATCTTCCAGGGGCTTTTGAATTTATAGGTGATCCCGCGCCACTTAACTTTTGATATCCAGAGGGAAGAGAGGAAGACGAACCCATAAACCCATTGTGTTAAGGGAATTCCCATTAACATCTGGCAAATTATAGCAACAGATAATTGTGGAGTGGGTTGATGATCAGAGCGCATAACTAGCTGTACTCTTTGCTCTAAAAAAAGTACAATCAATAGTAATGCCACCACATAGCTGCTATAGTAACTAAGAGATATAGCCGCAGCGTACCATTGTCCAGTTAGCAAAGCTGCCACAAACAATACACTCAAAAAAGTAGGACAGAGGATTGTGAAAATGGCGTTTCCCACTAGAGTTAACCAGTGGGGGTGATAAAGTCGGGAAAAGATTAATTGACGCTGCATCCAGGATTTTAAACCGGATAAATTGCACTCTTCCTGATTCAGCATGATCAAAGAAGGGACAAATTTAATCTGCATTTTATGTTTACCCAAGATCCGCCGCATCATGGTATCTTCACAAAAAGCTTGTCCCCACTTATCCAGCAATCTTGTTTGATGCAGAACTTCTGTTTTTACTGCCAAAGTCCCACCCCAAGGAATGCCATATAAGTACATCTGCACCACCGCAGAGACATTCCACAGATACCGGACGATAGAACCCCAATGGCTACCTGTAGGTACAAACCAACGGTTCCCTGTGGTCGCGCCGACATTGGGGTCAGCTAAAGGAGTGACTAATTCACGCAGCCAATTAGCATGAACAATTGTATCAGCATCTACGAATGCGATCGCCTGATAGGAATCGTCCAACTGTGTCACAGCTTGAATCAGAGAACTACATTTGAGACTGCAACTTTTGCGGATAAATCTCAAAGGACTGATTTGCACATTAGTCGCGCCATGCTGCTGGACAGTATCAGTCGCAATTGTCCATGCTGGATCTTCCATACGATCAACGACTAATTTTAAATCATACTCTGGATAATTCTGATGCAAAAGTGCCTGCAAACAATCACTCAAAAACGGATCAGCACCACGTAGGCAAAGAATCACTGCCGTTTTGGGTAACTCTTCATCTGCTAAAAGATTTATTTTGTCTGAGCAGAGATGCCATAAAAAGACCAGCATCAAACATACTTGAATAACCAGGCTAATAGTTAAACATCTACATAGGAATATTACCAAGTCATTCATCTTTAATTCTTGCTGTGTGATTGACCTTGAGAGATGAACTAGAACAAGTCGCGTGGTGGTCTTTTCACTCAGTCATTCAGCACTTTTAATTTATAGCAACCGCCAAGGAGATTAAGACATAAACGGATAATCAAACTTAGACACTTCTGGGTTTTAACCCACTCCCCGTTCCCTACTCCCCAGATATAACTCAAAGAGAAATTTTGCTATCGATAGGTTGATCCAACAAATCATAAGGATGGTATTCAACTAATCGGACATTCCAGGCATTCTGCACACGATAAACAATACCGCGCCATTTCACAGTTGACATCCACAGAGAAGATAGCAAAGCTAACCCATATACCCACTGTGTTAAGGGAATAGCAATTAATATTTTGCCGATTGTTTCCACTGATAATTTTGTACTTGGGTGACCATGAGAGCGAATAATTTGGCTTACCCCTAACTCTAAAATCAGCGTTACCAAGAGTAATCCCACAGTATAGATGCAATAAGTGGAAAACAATAAAGCTGCTAAATCCCATTGTGTATCTAACAACGATAACAGAAACAGAAGTATTGCCAGACAAGGAAAGAAAATGCTAGAAACCGCATCACCAACTATAGCTAACCAACTGGGATGGTAAAGTCGAGAATAGAATATGAGCCGCTTCAGAGATTCTATTAAGCCCAGCATTTCGCACTCTTCCCGATTCAGCATAATCAGAGAAGGGACAAGCTTCACCCGCATTCCATGTTCTTTAAGAATCTTGTGGATCATAAAATCTTCGCCCAGAGCCTGTCCCCACTTATCTAGCAGCCCTGTTTGGCGTAGCACGTCTGTTTTGATTGCCAAACTCCCACCCCAAGGAACTCGGAAAAGGTACATTTGCACAACAGTAGAGACATTACCGATGTACCGCACCAAAGAACCCCAATAGTGATCTGTGGGTACAAACCAACGGTTACCTGTCGTCGCCCCCACTGTCGGGTCAACCAGAGGACTAACTAATTCACGTAGCCAATTAGCATGAACAATTGTATCAGCATCAACTAATGCGATCGCCTTGTAGGACTCATCTAAATCGGACACAGCTTGCAACAGCGAACTACATTTGAGACTACAGTTGTGTCGTATCGTTCTCAGAGGGCTGACTTGGACATTGCTGGCTCCTTGTTCGTTGATAGTATCACTGACAACTTGCCAAGCTGGATCTTCCTGACTATCAACAATCAGCTTTAAATCGTACTCTGGATAATTCTGATTTAACAGCGCCTCCAAGCAGTTAGGCAAATAGGGATCGGCTCCGCGTAGACAAAGAATCACCGCCGTTTTAGGTAACTGCTCATCGGCTAATAAATTTTGGGGGCGCGATCGCACGTAGAACAGAAAAACCAGCGCTAAACACATTTGAATAGCCAGCCAACTCAGCAGAGACTGAGTAATGAATATCGTCAACTCTTTCATATGTATTCTTTGGCAAATTTTGCCTTGTGTAATGGCGAGTCGCGATTAATCCCCAATCCCTAGAAGAAGCAGGGGAGCAGGGAGCGGGGGGGAATTTGAAACTATTTTGCATTTATTCACTCTGCTTAACTTCATTTCCTCTTCTCCTCTGCCCCCTTTCCTCTTCTCCTCTGCCTCTTCCAAGTCCCTAATCCCTACGTTTATGAATCGAGGGAGTATTTCATCAAAATGTTGATTTTGCTACTTTTCTGCAATAAAATACTGGCATCATGAAACTTTGGTGTCCCAGTTACGATGGAGACAGTGGGATTTCGAGAAATGCCGAAACCTTCTTTGGGTATGCCGAAAAAGTCTTTATTCAATTGGCGATCGCCATTTTGATCATCGACAATCGCCACTGCATAATTTCCCGGCTTCAAGCCAGAGAATTCATGAGTTAAAGTACTTCCTTTAGGCTGCACACAAGCGCTTTTTATGACATCATCAGTACTCATAGGAAACCCCTGAGAACTGGAGTAAATGCCCATGCAAATTTCCCCGTTTTGGTTGTTAATACCATTGACTACAACTGTAAGTTTTACAGTAGGCTCGGCGTTCACTGTTCCGGCAAAGCCAATGCTCAATAAAGTAGCTATTAGTACAGGACTAAAATGATTCATTTTCCACATCTTTTGGTAATTTCCACAAATGATTTTACTGGGAAATAAACTGTCAAAGCAATTCCTTTAAGGGATGATATGCTCTTTCTTTCTGACATAAGATTGCCAAGGTTGACAAATAATTTGAGCCGCCTTAAATAAATCTTGAAGCAACAGATATTCTGTACCGTGCAACTGCTGATAAATACTGATATGGCAACGTAGACGCTGCTGCAAAGTCAGGGGAAACAGCCATACAGAAAGCATATATTCCCAAAGAATTCTCCAATGTGGAAATAATATTTTTCCTTTTTTAGCTGAATCAAACCAAACCGTATAGGCATAAAAATCCGGCAAAATGCTCTGACTATGTTCAGTTTTATCCTTCGTCAATAAATGATGATTGGGAAAAAACATACTCAATGATTGTTGCGAATGGGTTCTAGCAAAGAACAGGTATTCAGGAATTTCATAAAACTGCCCCAGTAAACCAATTCTTAACAATAAAATGCCATCCGCCGTACCATAACTACCCATCGGTGGTATTTTTCTGAGAGCGCTGGCGCGAATTAGTCCATAACACTGATAGCAGAGATGCTTGGTCAGCAACTCGTGAAAACGCTTGTGAGGTTTTTGTGAATCAGTGTTGAGTTTAATATTATAGTTTTGCAGAAAATCACCATTTTCATCAATCAAAGATACATGAGAATGGCACAATACTACTGTGGGGTGATTGTCAAGTATTTCAACACATTTTATGAGAAAATCGGGAGCGTGTAAATCATCATAAGCTGCCCATTTAAAGTATTCGCCCACAGACAATTCAAACACACGATTGAAGTTACGCGAACAACCGAGATTACTATTATTGCGGTAATAACGAATACGTTCGTCTTGAGCCGCATAAGCTCGACAAATTTCTTCAGTATTATCTGTTGAGGCATTATCTGAAATGATTAACTCGAAATCTGTAAAAGTTTGAGCTAACAGTGAATCGAGGGCGGCTTTGATAAATTTTTCGCCATTGTATACAGGTAATCCAATGCTAACTTTCGGCGGATTTTTGCTCATATAAAACAATGCTCAGTAAAATCTTCAGACTACTTAACTACCGTTTATATCTCAGTACTTTTGAGCCATTCTTGTGTTAGGCGTAAACCATCTTCTAAGTCAATTTTTGGTTTATAATCTAACAAATTTTGTGCCTTAGCAATGGAATAGGCATAAGGACGACTCATAAAATCGACAGACTCTGGCAAAATATCAGCTTTTTTGCGAAAAAGCTTTTGTCCTTGGGCGCGCAGCTTGAGAAATAACTTCATTTCATCTTTGGGTAAAGACATGGGCGCAGCTAAACCTTCCATTGCTGCTAAACGTAGAAAATACTCTTTCCAGGAAGTTTCTTGACCATCGGTGATGTTAAAAATTTCCCCATAGATTTCTTTTTCTATGGCTAGGAAAACCGCATCAATCAAGTTATCTACATAGACATGATTCATCACGCCTTTACCATCATTAGCATAAGCAAATAATTTTTGGCGCATCATCGAAATTGGTCGAACTACCCAAGAAGTACTTCCTGGCCCATAAACATCTCCAGCCCGAATAATAATCACACCAAAATCTGGGGGAGCATTTAGGGGTAAAAGTTCAGTTTCAGCTTCTATTTTTGTTTGACAGTAGGGATTATTGTCACCGGAAAGAGTCCCAGATTCGGTAACGCCATCTGCATAATTAAAGCCGTAGACCATCACACTAGAAAGATGGACAAAAGTTTTGACACCAGCATTCTTAGCAGCTTTAGCCATATTGACAGTACCGCCAACATTTACCGCCCGAAATTCTTTAATTGCGCCAGCTTCTTGAGCCATTTGAGCAGTATGTAAAACAATATCTACACCCTGACAAGCTTTTTGGGCAATAGTAGCATCAGTAATGCTACCAACCATGATCTCAATACCCAAATTTTGCGCTGTTTTATTTACATCAGCAGAACTTTGTAGTCCCCGAACTTTCATTCCTTGCGCTATGGCTAATTCGGCTGCACGTAAACCGACAAATTCCTCAATGTCAGTAATCAAGAGAGTTTTGTTTTGGAGATTCATAGAGATTTGGTGATGGGTAAATTAGGTGATTTGAGTGGAATAAGAAGTATTAGCTGTTCATGCTTGTTGACAACTAAATTGGATAACTAGAAAATATCAGCCGGGTCTGCGGAGCGGAGTTTATTGATAGCCAGTGACCCGGAAGTTATACACATCAAAACTGCTGAGACTAAAACAATGATGGCATTATTAGCAGTCATCATGATTGGTAATTTGGTCACATCCATAGCAAAACTATATAAGCCTATGGAACAGATGAACCCTGGTATATAACCTAATAAAGCCAGGATTAAAGCTTGTTGAAAAATTACATTTAATAGATATCCATTGGCATATCCAATAGCTTTTAAGGTTGCATAGGCAATCAATTGATTAGCAATATTGCTGTAAAGGATTTGATAAACTATGACGACACCAACCACAGAAGCCATAGTCAGCATGAGGTTAAGGATAAACCCGATGGGTGTTCTCACAGACCAATACTCTTTCTCAAAATCAATAAAGCCTTGACGACTAAAAATTTGGATATCATTCGGTAAACTTGCTTTTAAGTTTTGCAAAACTGTCTCTGGATTTGCGCCAGCATTCAAGGTGATGACACCGATATCAATCATTTCGGCTGGACGAGTATTCGGATTTATTCGTAGAAAGGTGGAATCACTGACAATTAAATTTCCATCTACACCAAAGGAAGGACCTAAGCTGAATAAGCCACCGACTCTAACTCTGTAACCAATGGGAGCATCAAAGGGAAATATTTCAATTGTCTGTTCTGTATTTCCGGTATCAAAATTGTTAGCGATAGGACCAAATTCTGGTCGCGAAATTCGATCAAAAAGAACAATATCAGGAATTTTGAGTTTGTCTAAATTTTGAGAAACTTCGGGTATATTGAATACAGATTTTCCGGGGTCAAAGCCAATCACATATATGGAATATTTTTCTCCGGTGGCTGGGTTTTTTAATTTTGCAAATTGCAAATATATGGGGCTAACTGACTCTACACCATCAAAACCCAAGGTTTGGTATAAACGACTCCGGGAAAAACTTTGAGTTGCGGTCAAAGATTTATATTGTGAACTAACTAAAAATAAATCGCCTCGGAGATTTTGATGCAGTGCAGTAGCACTAGAATAAAGTGCATCTTGAAAGCCTAGTTGGATAAATGTCAGCAGCACAATGAAAGCAATCCCAGCTACAGCTACCACAAATCGAACTTTTTGCTGGGCTAGCTGTAGCCATGCTAAAGGAATTTTAAAATTCATGGTTTAATACCATTTGGGATTTTGTTTTGTAGAGACGCGATTAATCGCGTCTTATATGAGGAACGAACCACAAAGGACGCAAAGTACACAAAGAAAAGAAAAGAAGGAAAGAAAATTTAGCGCAACTTTACAAGCAAATGGTTTTAGAGTTGAATGGCGACATCTACTTGTAAGTTTGTTAAACGAGCTACACGTTGAATATCTGCGGGATCATTGATGCTGATTTTTACTTCCACTATTCTGCGGTCTGTATCTGCTGCGGGATTAAGACTGAAGATGCTTTGTCTGTCAACTTGCCAACCAATTTCGCTGACAGTTCCCTGTATGCTTCCGGGAAAGGCATTACTATTAATGGTGGCTTTTTGACCTAATTTGACTTTTTGAATATCAGTTTGATAAACTTCCGCAATGACATACATTTGAGAAATTTTACCTATTTCCGCAAATCCATTGCTACTAATTACTTCTCCTGTTTTGGCGTGAAGTTTTAAAATTTGACCATCTATGGGAGATTTGAGGTAGGTTAATTCTTGGTCTGCTTTTGCTTGTTTGATGGCTGTTACAGCACTCTTAACTTCAGTTTGTGCCAATTCCACGTCAACGGTACGTACTTCGCTAATACTGTTAAGTCTGGCTTTGGCTTCTTTGAGTTGGTCTTGAAGGGTGTTTTGAGTGCGGTTGAGGTTGGCTTTGGCTTCTATGAGCTGCTGTTGTACAGTTTTGAGTTGTAAAGCTTTACTATCTGCTACGGAGGCGGCAACTGC
Organism: Nodularia sp. LEGE 04288; assembly: GCF_963896525.1. NCBI lineage: Bacteria > Bacillati > Cyanobacteriota > Cyanophyceae > Nostocales > Nodulariaceae > Nodularia > Nodularia sp. LEGE 04288. Next base: position 37,089 of record NZ_CAWQOY010000102.1, on the reverse strand, counting down.
ACCGTCTTTGTATAACTGCTGATATCGATTGTTTTCGCTGTCGGCGTTATCTACTTCCGCCTGGATACGGTTGATTGTGGCTTGTTGAGCCGCAACGTCTCCTTTTAATTGTGACTCTAAACGGGCGATCGCAGCTTTTTGGGCGGCAATATCTCCGGGTTTCGCTCCAGACTGGACTTGTGCTAGTTTAGCTTTAGCAATTTCCAGTTGATCTAAAGCCTGTTGCAGGGCGGCTGTGGAGCGAGCATAATTTTCTAAATATGCCAATACTTGCCCAGCTTTAACTTCTTCTCCTTCCTTCACCAAGGTTTTTTCTACCCGCACACCGTTGACTGAATTGGGAGCAGATAAGTTAGTAACTTCACCGTCTGGTTGCAAACGTCCTAAAGCTGTCACCGCAAGTTTTACTGGGGTAGCGGTTTCGGTGGCTTTGGGCAAATTCTCTGTGGAAGTTTGAACTTGAGAACTCGATCGATTTTGTGAAAAGCTGTAAAAAAATCCTAATCCAGTCGCTAAAACGATAGAAGCTGCTAAAATTACCCGCCACCGACCGAGGGGTTTTGTGAGTAACTGGCGTTCTTTGTTTGCTGCCATATTTTTATTCCAATTGTGCTATGCCAGGGGACAGCCTAAATGGCTCTATCATTTGAATGCAATAGACTCATCTGCAAATTAACCAAAAGAAGTTTTTCTCTCTGGTTTAACTTTTAGTAAATTGAGAGGTCTAAATTAGTTCTATATAAATCGTTGTACGCCTGTACAGCCGTCTTGAATTACTAGATTAACCGCAAACTTAATGGTGGTGTCACTTCCAATCTTCCTTAGTTGTATCCTAATTTAACACCGCATCAAGTAGCGTAAAATACAATATGGATAGGATAAAAGGCTAGATTTTAAGATGTTCGCAGCGCTAAGAAAATAAACTGGGAAAACTTGGTTTAGCTCCTGCTTCAGAATTGCAAATATTGCTAGTCTTGTCAATAGGGGTTGCTAGGTGTAAATATGAATTTACCAAGCTCGCCCCTTTCTTCTTCTCCCCTGCACCCTGCATCCTGCCCCCCTGCCTCATTGATTCGCCATTGAGTATACTGATGCAATATATTGAGATATACCTTTGACTCACTGCACTCAAGTTTAGTAATTATGCCTATAGTGTCCATAGATCAAATTCGGATTGGTCTGAATCGCCGTCCAGTCAAGGGGGAAAAGGTTAATGAGTTGAAGGAGTCGATTCGGGCTAATGGTTTATTAAACCCGATTACGGTGGATCAAAAGCTGAATTTGATTGCGGGGCTACATCGTTTGACGGCTTGCAAACTTTTGGGGCTAGAGGCTGTTGAGTGTCATATTGTTAACTATGAAAATTCTGATCAATCCCGGTTGGCGGAAATTGATGAAAATTTGATTCGCAATGAGTTGGAACCACTGGAGCGTTCGGAATTGTGGTTTGAGCGAGATGAAATTTTAGCGCGGATGGGATTGAGGGCAAAGGTTGGCGATAATCAATATACAGCCAAAGGTGGTGAAATGGTTGCACCACCGTTAAAGCGGACTGTGGAGTTAGCTAGAGAAGTTGGTTACTCTGAACGCACCTTTCAGCACGGTAAGCAGATTGCTAAAAGTATTCACTCTGAGGTGAAACAGATTATTAAGGGTTCGCCTATTGCTGATAGTCCGACTGCATTACTCAAGGTGGCTAGGGCTGGGAGTAAAGAGCGTATTTTGGCGGAAGAGTCTCAAAAGGCTTGGGAGTTAGCCGAGGCGAGGGGAGATGCAGCAGAATCGGCAAAGCAAGCCCAATTGATGCTGGAAGCTAGGGCGAAGCAGAAAGATTTACAGATTTTGGCATACAAAAGTGCTATGGCGCAACGGGAAGCTAAGTTAGCGCTTAAGAAAAATCAACGCCAGCCGGAAGTAGCTTCTAGTCATGAACCTAGTGTTAAAGTTGGTGAAGAATGGATGCTGGGACGGCATCTAGTGTATTGTGATCGTACTGCTAGTTCAGAGTTTAGAAACCTGTTACCATCAGATGCTGCTTTAGCGATCGCCACCCTTTCTCAGACTTGGGAGCATAATTACTTAGTGGATGAAGCGCGGGTGGTGGCGGTGCTGCGTTCTGAGGGTCATATTTATGATTTTTATCGCCATAGCCAAATGCCTTTTCAATATGAATTAGTTCTAGGTAATCTTTATGTGGGCATTTTTTCTCATCAATCAATATCTCAGCCACAGACACCAATTAATATTGACGGAGTAGAAGGTATTGTCAACTACTTAATTAATTTGTATACCAATCAGAATAACTTTGTAATTGCTCCATTTATGGGAAACGGCGAAATTCTCATTGCTTGTGAAAGAATGGGGCGGATTTGTTTTGTTGGCGATGAAAATCCCCAATTGGTGAATCGGGGGATCATGCGGTGGCAGAAATGGACTGGTAAACTACCGCAGAAAATTGACTTGGTGTCTTAGTATTTATGGCAATCGCCACGCCAGCTATCAGATTTTTTACCACAGAGACATTCAGGCACAGTTGAGCAATAGTTCCTTAAGGATACAAACCCCCTGATTTATCTATGGAGTCAATCCAAAAGACGCTCGCGGACTCGCTAACGCTGCGCTATCTAAAATCCAAAATCTAAAATTGTTTGACTCACAAAGCTATTTCTAAATCTGTAACTGCTTTGTCAGATATTACTAGATGCTGTCACAGTTTAGGCGATTCATCACAAACGAGTTTTGTTTATTATGCACTATCTTCTAAATTAATGTTTGCTTTATAAATTACTATTGCTTTCTATAGGTACTTTTATCTTTAAACATTATCGAATTATTCCCTTTAATTATGATGTTCTGCTGAAAATTAAATATAGATATTTTTGTACTTTGTTGATGTATTGTTTGAATTTTAGATTGATTAGAAATATATACGCACTGAGATAAAAACCTATACTAGCAAAGCAATTAACCCAAATTATTAGCATTGTATTTCAGTCTTTAACTATACTTGTGTGCCGGGCTATTTTCAAAATTGATACCAGCAAGAATCTAGTTTTATTATAAAATTACTTTAAACAAATGATTTAGTTTCTGTGAATCATGCTATTGTTTTTATTAATTCAAACGTTTCAAAGCGGCAAGAAAAATTAGTCATTTTGTGGAAATTTAAACCAGCAAAACTAAACCTAACCGCATTGGCATCACCCTATAAGTGTGTGAGTATTTCTTCAGAAAAGTGCATGAATTCAGAATTTAGGGTAATGTTTGTTCTGTAACGAAGTTGTCAACTTTTCTGGGTCAAATTGCTTAAAATAAATTATCCTGGACGCTGAAACTGGCTATGGCATTTATCAAGATACAGAACGTTGTCATTAACACCAGCTACGTGGCTGCGGTTAGGCTAGATACTCAAACTAGTTTGGGAGAAAAAAGCGTTTCTGTCCTCGTAGCTACTCCTCAGTTTCCCTTAATCCAGTGGGATACAATTGCTGAACATCTCTACCATTACGAATGGATGGAATTCACTGGTCAAGCAGCTAACGTCCTCCAAGACTATTTTTCTAGCTTCAACAACGTTATTGACCTATTGCCTCAATATCAAGAATCGAGTGTTGTATAACATGATTGCACGAATGCTGTATTCCGAAATTGCCTGAAAATGCTCAAAGCATTCATTTATTAAGGCGGAAAGGCAGTATATATCGTGTGGTGTTGGTTTAGAAACAAACAGTTAACTTCGCCCCCTCAAGGTAGATAGATAATAACCAATTCTCCCAAATCAGACAAATCCTTAATTACGAATTACGAATTAAGAATTACGAATTGGTATTAGCTAGCTGTTTGTCAGAAAAAATAGCTCATTGTCAGTGGAAAAGAAAAATTACTGTCGCTATGGCTATCGCCACGCAAGCTATCGCAATCCACAGAACTTAAGAACAGTATATGCCCTATGTCTGCTTATTCAATTGATACGGCTTTGGCAGAGTTAGACAGCCTTATCAAAAGTGTTGAAAAAACTTTGATTAGGTCAATAGAGGAAAGAAAATTGCACAAGGAACAACCAATGTCAGTTAACAAAATTAATAGAAAATTAGAACAAAATCCTATAGCCATTGTGGGTATGGCTTCTCTATTACCTCAAGCGAGAAATTTACGGGAATACTGGCAAAATATCGTTAACAAAATTGATTGTATCACTGATATTCCTGCCACACATTGGAGCGTCGAAGATTATTACGACCCCAACCCCAGAACCCCGGAAGACAAAACCTACTGTAAAAGAGGTGGGTTTATCCCAGAGATTGATTTTAACCCGATGGAATTTGGGATTCCTCCCAGCATCTTGGAAGTTACAGATATTTCCCAGCTATTAAGTTTGGTGATTGCGAAAGAAGCAATGGAAGATGCTGGTTATGGTGAGTCGCGTGAATTTAGCCGCGAAAAGATTGGGGTAATTTTAGGGGTGGCGATGGCCAAGCAATTGGGAATGCCACTTTCGGCTCGGTTAGAGTATCCTGTTTGGGAAAAGGCACTCAAAAGTAGTGGTATTTCTGATGAAGATACTCAAAAAATTATCGAAAAAATTAAAAGCGCCTATATCAAATGGGATGAAAATGCTTTCCCTGGAATGTTGGCGAATGTGGTTGCGGGAAGAATTGCCAACCGCTTGAATTTTGGTGGGACAAATTGTGTCGTGGATGCGGCTTGCGCTAGTTCCTTTGGTGCTTTGAAAATGGCCATTAGCGAACTGGTGGAACATCGGGCTGATATGATGCTGACTGGTGGTGTTGATACCGACAACACAATCATGGCTTATATCTCCTTCAGCAAAACCCCGGCCGTTTCTCCCAGTGAAAACGCCAAACCCTTTGATGCTAAATCTGATGGGATGTTGCTGGGTGAAGGTGTTTGTATGTATGTCCTCAAACGCCTGGAAGATGCGGAACGGGACAATGATAAAATTTATGCGGTGATTAAAGGAATTGGGACTTCTAGCGATGGTCGCTACAAGAGTATTTATGCTCCCCGCAAGGAAGGCCAAGTCAAAGCTTTGGAACGTGCTTATGATGATGCTGGCTTTTCTCCTGCAACTGTGGGGTTAATGGAAGCCCACGGGACTGGGACAATGGCTGGTGACCCCATTGAGTTCGGTTCTTTAAAAGATTACTTTGGCAAACATGATGTACAAAGACAGCATATCGCTTTGGGGAGTGTGAAGTCTCAAATTGGACATACCAAAGCTGCGGCTGGGGCTGCAAGTTTGATTAAAACTGCTTTGGCTTTGCATCACAAAGTTTTACCCGCGACAATCAATATTACTGAACCAAATCCTAAACTGGATATCAAAAATTCATCATTTTATTTGAATACCCAAACCAGACCTTGGATTCGGGCGGAAGGAGAAGCGCCAAGACGGGCTGGGGTGAGTTCTTTCGGTTTTGGCGGCACAAATTATCACGTTGTTTTGGAAGAATACGAAACTGAAGAAAATCTTCCTTACCGTTTACACAGTACCGCCCGTGAGGTGTTGCTGTTTGCTAACAATCCGGCAGAACTTTTGAGTAAATGTGCAGAAACTCTCAATCAGTTGCAGTCAGATGGTGGTGAAAGACATTTTGCCGCATTAGTTAAAGAATGCCAATCAGTAGAAATTCCCCAGGTTGCAGCTAGAGTGGGATTTGTGGCTGAGAATCTGCAAGAAGCTTGTAAGTTTATGCAAGTAAGTATTGACTGGTTGAAAAACAAGGCTTCTGCAACGTCTTGGGAACATCCCCAGGGTATTTATTACCGTTCCTCTGGGATGGCTTTGGGCGGAAAGGTTGTTTCTCTATTCTCTGGACAAGGTTCGCAATACCTGGAAATGGGGCGGGAATTGGTAATGAACTTTCCGACTATGCGCCGTTTACATGGCTGTATGGATAGTTTGTTACTCAAGGATAATTTGCAACCAGTTTCGGAAATTGTCTTTCCGCATCCGGTGTTTAATGAGGCAGAAAAAAATGCCCAAATTGCCGCACTACAACGCACAGAATACGCTCAACCTGCTATTGGGGTATTTAGCGCTGGTCTGTATTCGATATTGCAACAAGCTGGATTTAAATCCGATTTTGTGGCGGGACACAGCTTTGGAGAATTGACAGCTTTATGGGCTGCGGGTGTTTTGAGTGAAGCAGATTACTTGTTTCTCGTGAAGTCTAGAGGTCAAGCTATGGCTGCGCCAGAAGACCCAGACCACGATGCTGGAAGTATGTTGGCGGTGAAGGAAGAAATCAGCAAAGTTGCGCTGGTGCTGCGGAATTATCCCCAGGTTACCATTGCTAATTTTAATTCTCCCACACAAATTGTCTTGGCAGGACCGACGGCAGAAGTCGCTAAGGTGAGACAAGCTTTACAGGAACAAGGTTGTACGGCTGTGGTGTTACCTGTGTCCGCAGCTTTCCACACGCCGCTGATTGCTTTTGCTCAAAAATCTTTTGCGATCGCGACCAAATCTGTTAAATTCAATCAGCCTCAAATTCCTGTCTTCACTAATGTTACAGGGAAACCCTATCCCCAAGAATCTCAGGGTATTCAAAAAATTCTGGAAACTCACCTTTCTACTTCGGTGATGTTTAAACAGGAAATCGAAAATATCTATGCTGCGGGTGGCTATTGCTTTGTGGAGTTTGGTCCCCGGCGGATTTTGACCAACTTGGTTAAAGATATTTTAGGCGATCGCCCACATCTTACCATCTCTTTGAACCCCAGCACTCAAAAGAACAGCGATCGCTCTCTGAGAGAAGCGGCTGTACAGTTGCGTGTCGTGGGCTTATCTTTGAAAAACCTCGATCCTTATCAAGTTGAACCTGTACTACCTCCAGCAGAGAAGAAGAAGGCGTTAAATGTGCGTTTAAACGGCATTAACTATGTCTCCGAAAAAACCAAGAACGCTTTTACTGAAGCTTTGCAGAACGGACATCAAGTTAGTTTACCTGTCACTACCGCACCTGAATTTTCCGAAGTAGTAGCAACTCCACCAGTGAAAGAACATAGCACTAATGGACGTGTTGCCCATCCTACAGATAGTCTGCCCGAATTTTCACATAAATCTACTAATTCTGCACCCCAGGCTCAAATGAATCCTGTGATTCTTCCTACAGCAATAGCCCAGGAGACAAAAATGCAACCAACACCAGAAAAACCTGTAAATTATCAACGGGCGTTAGAAAGTTTAGAATATCTGCTAACACAGTTCCAGCAAAATCAAACTGAAAATCTGCAAGTCCACGGGACTTATCTGCAACATCAGATGGAATATACCAAAGCGTTTTTCCAATTGATGCAGCAACAAAACGCTGTGTTTGCTAACAGCAAGTCTAACGATGAAGCAGCACAAATCCAGCTAGTTGTCAAGGAAAGTGTGGAACGGGGAATGATGCAGTTTCACAGCCAACAAGGTGAAACCCTACGCATCCATGAGCAATATCTTCTGGAACAGTTAGAATACGCCAAGAACTTTTTCCAACTCATTCAACAAGAATATTCTCAAATTATCTCCACTCAGGTAGCTACTCAGCCCACAGAGACAGTTGTTAGCAAAACTGCACCCGCGCCTGTAGCTTTGACACCAGCACCCGCGCCAATAGTAGAAATTCCACCAGCACCTGTAGCTGTGACACCAGCACCAGTAGTCGAAACTGTACCTGAACCTGTAGCAGCAATACCAGCACCCGCGCTAATAGTAGAAATTCCGCCCGCACCTGTCGCAGCAATACCAGCACCCGCGCCTGTAGTAGAAATTCCACCAGCACCCGCCCCTGTAGCTGCTTCTACTATCGACTTAGCCGAATTAGGTAACAACTTGTTAGCCATCACCAGCGATAAAACTGGCTACCCAGTAGAGATGCTGGAAATGGATATGGACATGGAGGCTGACTTAGGTATTGACTCCATCAAACGAGTTGAAATCTTGGGCGCGTTACAGGATATGTACCCTGACCTACCCAAGCCCAATTTAGAAGAATTATCAGAAAAACGCACCATCGGTGAAGTTGTAGAATACCTGCAATCCCAAGTCTCTGGCAGTGCTGCTATGACTACTCAAGAAGTCGTGCTAGAATCTACTCAATCCCCCTTGTCCCTTATCCCCATAGGGGACAACGAAATCCCCAGTCCCGTAGAGACGACCAGCCCGGTTGTCTCTACCCCTATCCCCACAGAACTAGAACCAGAACCAGAAATAGCAGCTACTGATGATTACGCAGACTTGGGTGAAACCTTGTTAAGCATTACCAGTGATAAGACTGGCTACCCAGTAGAGATGCTAGAGATGGATATGGATATGGAGGCTGATTTAGGAATTGACTCCATTAAACGGGTAGAAATATTGGGAGCGATGCAAGATAAGTACCCAAATTTACCCCAGCCCAATATAGAAGAATTGGGAGACCTCCGCACCATTGGTCAAATAGTTGATTATCTCCAGAAGCTAGCTGCTGGGGGTGAAAAAAAAAAGTCTCAACCGGACTTTAGTTACCAGCCAGTCCAGGTAATAGACGGTGTGACACGGCGACCAGCTAAACTGCAATTTCTCCCACCACCGGATAGTTTAGACTTTGCTTTACCAGAGGGACACGTTAGTGTAATTACTGATGATGGTTCCCTCACCACCTCAAAATTAGCTCAAACTTTAAGCGAACGGGGTGGGAAAGTAGTAGTTTTAAGTTTCCCCCCATCTATCGTTCCCCAACAATCGCTTTTACCAGCCGGAGTGAATCGCGTAGTCCTCGCAGATATGACCGAAGAATTACTCCAACATAAATTATCTGCGATCGCGACTCACTTCGGCACCATTGGCGCTTTCATCCATATTCATCCAGTATTTCCCGGAAATCAGACCCCAGCTTACATAGAACAAGAAAAAGCCATTGTCAAGCACGTCTTCTTCATAGCCAAACATCTCAAGCAAACCCTCAACGAAGTAGCGCGTTACGAACGCAGTTGTTTCTTAACTGTAAATCGTTTAGATGGTGCTTTTGGGTTAGAACATAACGTCAACTTCGGAGCCATTGGAGCCGGATTATTTGGACTAACCAAGACTCTGAAATGGGAATGGCCAAAAGTATTTACTCGCGCCATTGACTTAAGTCCAGCTATAAATCCTCACCAGTCAGCAGAATATATTATCGCTGAAATGCACGACCCAAATAATTATATCAGTGAAGTCGCTTACGGTTCCCAAGGACGCGTAACCTTAGTTGCTTCAGTCGAAAAGTAAGGGAATGAGGGAGATATAGTAGTCCTAAATCATTCCTTGGCGCTCTTGGCGACTTGGCGGTTCGATAAATAGGACTCTATATTTCCCTCTTCATTACAGAAATATTTTTTGTTTCACGCAAAGGCGCAAAGGCGCAAAGAAGAAAGAACACTAAGTCTAATCTCTCTGTGTACTCTGCGTCTCTGTGGTTCGTTCCTCTTTAATCATAAAAAAATATGACTACACAAACACAGATTCGCCCTTCATCAGTTTTTGTTGTAAGTGGTGGTGCAAAAGGGATTACAGCCCAATGTGCGATTAAAATGGCGCAGCACCAGCCTTGTAAATTTATTCTCCTTGGTCGTTCCGAGCTTTTAGAAATTGAACCAGAATTTGCTCAAGATTGTATCGAAGAACCCGCCTTAAAGAAACGCATCATGGAGAATCTTCTGTCTCAAGGAGAAAAACCAACTCCTATGAGTGTACTGAAGATATATAACAAAATCGTTTCCAGTCGCGAAATTAAGAAAACCTTAGCAAGCATCCAAGAAACAGGCGCTCAAGCCGAATATATTAGTGTAGATGTCACCAATGTTGCAGATTTACAGCAAAAATTAGCGGCTGTAGGCGCAATCACTGGGATTATCCACGGGGCGGGAAATTTAGCTGATAAGCTAATTGAAAAGAAAACAGAACAGGATTTTGAGAAGGTTTACACTGCTAAAGTGCAAGGATTAGAAAATCTCCTGACTTGCGTGAACCTTGAGCAACTCCAGCATTTAGTATTGTTCTCCTCCGTAACTGGATTTTACGGCAATATTGGACAATCTGATTATGCGATCGCTAACGAAATTCTCAACAAATCAGCCCATTTAATCAAGCAAAATTATCCTCAGTGTCATGTCGTCGCCATTAACTGGGGCGCTTGGGATAGTGGGATGGTGTCCCCAGAACTAAAAAAAGCCTTTGCAGAAAGAGGAATTGAGATTATTCCTGTGGATGTGGGTACACAAATGTTAGTTAACGAACTGCACCCAGCCCATAATGATACTGCACAAGTTGTCATTGGTAGTCCCCTGGTTCTCCCAAGTATAGAATTAGACTCCCAACTGCGGACTCATCGCATCCGTCGCCAGATGAAACTGGAAGCCAATCCCTTTTTATACGATCATGCGATCGCAGGTTCTCCAGTATTACCTGCTACCTGTGCCATGTCTTGGATCATTAACTCCTGTGAGGAAATGTATCCCGGTTATCGATTATTCAATTACACAGATTTCAAAGTTTTGAAGGGAATCACCTTCAATCATAACTTAGCCAAAGAACACATTCTAGACATAGAAGAAATTGAGAAAATCAACGCCGAAAAAATTGTAGTTAAAGCTAAAATCTGGAGTAAAAACCCAGCCGGAAAAACCCATTATCATTTTAGCGCTCAACTCAACCTGCATAGGATAATTCCTCCTGTTCCTACTTATGAAGCTATCAATCTAAATCCAGATAACATCATTACCGCCACAGGTAAAGACTTCTATCAAAATGGCGGAGCCACCTTATTTCATGGACCTTCATTTCAAGAAGTCCAAAGAGTTTTAAATATTACACCTGAAAAAATCACCACAGAATGTTTGTGGACAGAACTCAGCCCTCAAAAACAAGGACAATTCCCCGTTAAATGGGTGAATCCTTATACAACAGACTTGAGTATGCACGCCTTATGGATTTGGACACAGCACTTTCATCAAGAAGGTTGCTTACCCGGAAAAGTAGAGAAATTTGAACAATTTGCTCCTACTCCACATAATGAACCATTTTACGTTTCTTGTGAAATAAAAGCTAAGACTGGTAGTAGTGCGATCGCAGATTTTATTATACACGATAATCAGGGAAAAGTATACTCCAAAATGCTAGGCGCTCATGCCATTATTTGGTCAATGAAACAACTTAGAAGTTAATTATTTGGCTTGGATTATCACCCACCAGACGCAGAGGCGCAGAGAAATTCAGAAATAGAGATAACTTCTTCTTCCTTCTTGCCTCTTCCTTTGTGTACTTTGCGTCCTTTGTGGTTCGTATATTGCATTTAATTCACATTCTCAAATTTGGGGAACAGCGTAAATCCTGCCTTCTTTTAATACCCCAAAACTGTCGAGGATATAACAATGCAAAAAATAGCCATCATCGGATTATCCAGCCTATTTCCCGATGCTAAAAACCCTGACGAATTTTGGCAGAATCTTGTTTCCCAAAAAGATGCCACATCATCAGCAACCATCGCCGAAATTGGCGTAGATCCCACTATTTTTTACAACCCACTTAAAGGCACAGCAGATAAAACCTATTCCCTCAAAGGTGGCTACATTCGGGACTTTGAATTTGATGCTTCTGAATATAACCTCCCCTCAGAATTAATAGCAGGTTTAGACGATACCTTCAAATGGTCATTATATGCAGCCAAACAAGCCATTAAGAATAGTGGCTACTGGGGTAAGCAAAACCTCCTCGCTAAATGTGGCGTAATTCTAGGTAATCTGTCATTCCCAACCAAACTTTCCCATCAATTATTCTCCCCTATTTATCAGCAAGCGATCGCACCTGCTGTTAAAGAACTTTTGCAGCATGAAAACTTTGATTTAGCGACCTTACCCACAGCAACCAAAGCATCACTTTACAATGCGATGATTTCCGGCTTACCAGCATCAATAGTTGCTCAAGCCTTATCACTATCTAGAATTAACTTATGTCTAGATGCGGCTTGTTCATCCTCATTTTATGCGATCAAATTAGCCTCTCATTACCTATCATCCCATAAAGCTGACATGATGTTAGCCGGAGCCATCAGTTGTGCAGACTCGTTATTTGTGCGAATGCTCTTTTCTGGTGTCCAAGGTTTTGCAGAAGACGGTACAAGTCGCCCTCTAGATAAGACATCCAGAGGACTAATTCCCAGTGACGGTGTAGGAATGGTAGTTCTAAAAAGATACACCGATGCTGTCAGAGATAATGACAATATTCTCGCCACAATTTGCGGTAATGGACTCTCCAACGATGGTAAAGGTAAGCACTTACTCAGCCCCAATACCAAAGGACAAGTCCTCGCCTTTGAACGAGCCTATAAAGAAGCTCAAATTAGTCCCCAAAGCATTGATTATCTAGAATGTCATGCTACCGGGACATTATTAGGCGATACAACAGAACTCAACTCCATAGCTACCTTTTTCGGACAACATCAAGCCTCACCATTAGTAGGTTCTGCTAAAGCCAACGTCGGGCATTTATTAACGGCTGCTGGGATGGTAGGCTTAACAAAAGTAATTCTGAGTATGTCTCAGGGAGTAATTCCACCTACTATTAATGTTGATGTCCCCTTAGCCTCAGACAATAATGTTATTTCCAGCGATAATATTGTCAGAAAAGCCACAGCCTGGCCTCACAACAACACACCCATTAAACGAGCAGCTATCAGCGCTTTTGGTTTTGGGGGTACTAATTCCCATTTAATTATTGAACAAGGAAACACAGCCCCAGATATTAGTGCAAATGCACCTGTAGAACAGGCTAAAGTCGCTATTGTCGGTATGGATGCTTTTTTCGGTGGCTGTAACGGATTAGATGCCTTTGAGCGCAGTATTTACGAAGGAAAACAGCATTTTATTCCTCTACCCCCTTCCAGATGGCAAGGTATAGACGAGCAAACAGACTTACTACAAGAGTATGGTTTAGAGGATGGTAAACCACCAATTGGGGCATATATCCAAGACTTTGACATTGATACTTTAGCTTGTAAGGTTCCTCCCAACGAAGTTGAAAAACTCAATCCCCAACAACTATTACTGTTAAAAGTTGCTAACCGTGCTGTTGAAGATGCAGGACTCAAAGAAGGTGAAAATGTCGCCGTAATTGTAGCAGCGGAAACCGAGCTTTCTGTGCATCAATTACAACAAAGATGGGATTTATCTTGGCAGGTGAAAGAAGGCTTACTAGCAGATAATATTGCTTTACCAGATGCAGACCTTGCCCAGTTAGAAAGCGTAGTTAAAGATAGCATTCATCATACCGTCGAAACTGGCGAGTATGTGAGTCACATCGCTAATATTATGGCAGGTCGAATTTCCGCTTTATGGAACTTCACAGGCCCCGCTTTCACAATGACGGCTGGTGAAAACTCTGCTCTTAAAGCCTTAGAAGTCGCGCAAATGCTACTTGCTTCTGGAGAAGTTGAGGCTGTAGTTTTAGGTGCGATAGATTTAGCTGGAGGTGTAGAAAATGTCTTGTTGCGGAGTCAATTAGCCAAAATCAATCAAGGCATCAACACCTTAAGTTTTGACGAAAACGCCGATGGTTGGATGATCGGAGAAGGTGCTGGTGCAGTTGTCCTCAAGCGTCATGACACGGCTCAACAAGACAACCACAAAATATATGCTGTACTTGATGCCATCAGTTTTGCAGAAGCCACAAATGATGCTTGTCAACAAGCTTTTGACATCGCCAAAATTCAACCTCAAGAAATTAACTATGTAGAAGTCTTTGGGAGTGGTATTCCGCAACAAGACGAAGCCGAAATTACAGGGTTATTACAGGCTTATCCTCCAACTGGAAACGGTTTGCAATGTGCCATTGGTAGCGTCAAGGCTAATATCGGTCATACATACACAGCATCGGGAATTGCTAGTTTAATCAAAACCGCCCTCTGTCTGTATTACAGATACATTCCTGCTACTCCTCAATGGTCTGGTGCGAAGACTCCAGAAAAATGGTCAGGTAGCCCCTTCTATGTAGCTACAGAGTCTAGACCTTGGTTTGTCGATAAAGGTGGTACGCGTCGTATAGCTGCTATCAATGGTATTGGTATAGACGAGACTTATGCTCACGTCATCTTATCAGAAGACCCAGACCAAGAAGAACGTGACACTAGGTATTTACAGCAAATGCCTTTTCATCTGTTCCCCGTAGCAGCTGAAAGTCAAAACAACTTACAAGAGGTTTTAAATAGTCTCGAAAAAAGTATTGCAGACAGTTCTTGTTTATCAACTACAGCCAGTCAAACCTTCACCACTTTTAAAGAGCATTCTGAAAGTAAATATGCTCTAACAATTACTGGACGTAACAAAAAAGAAATCCTCAAACAAATTGATGCTGCACGTAAAGGCGTAAATACTGCCTTTGAAAAAGGTACAGACTGGTTAACACCATTAGGTAGTTACTTTACAGCCAAACCGTTAGGTAAAACTGCCAGTGTCGCTTATGTTTATCCAGCCGCCGTTAATTCCTACATTGGTATTGGTCGGACAGTGTTCCGTTTATTCCCCAAAGTCTTCGAGGACTTAAAGAGTAATAACCTCTATAACCGTGCTGCTGATGTAGAGAAATTGGTTTATCCTCGCAGTTTCCCCAAACTCGCCACCAGACAACTAGAAACCCTCGAAAAAGAACTGTTAGATGATTCCCTGGGGATGTTTGAAAGTGAAATCGCCTTCGCTAGATATATGACAGCAATTTTCCGAGACGACTTTCAAGTGAAACCAAAATGTGTCTTTGGCTATAGCTTGGGTGAAACCAGCATGATGGTAGCCCAAGGAGTTTGGAGTGATTTTGAAGGCGGTAGTAATATCTTAAATTCATCACCATTATTTGGGGATAAATTATCAGGTGCTAAAAATGCTGTACGTCAGTATTGGGGCTTAACAAATAGCACCGAATTACAAGATGATAACTTCTGGGCGACTTATGTCCTCATGGCGACACCTTCCCAGGTAGAAGAATGTTTAAAACATGAGCCACGAGTTTATTTAACTCAAATCAACACACCAGAAGAAGTCTTAATTGCTGGAGAAAAAACAGCCTGTCAGAGAGTAATTAAAACTTTAGGTTGTAACTCCTTCCCCGCACCCTTCGACCATGTAATTCATTGCGAAGCTATGCGGTCAGAGTACGAAGAAATCGCCAAAGTTAATAGCTTACCTACCCAAAACCTACCAGACACAACATTTTACTCAGCCGCTGAGTACCAACCCATCAAACTTGATAGAGATGTCATAGCTAACAGCATAGCCACCGGACTTTGCCAACAACTTGACTTTCCCCAATTAGTCAACCGTGTCTATGACGATGGCGTGAAAATATTTGTCGAAGCCGGCGCTGGTGGAGTTTGTTCTCGATGGATTAGTAAAATCCTAGAAAATAAAGAACACATCACCGTATCCCTCAATCGTAGAGGTATGGATGACCACACATCAATGGTCAAAGCCTTAGCAAAACTGGTCAGTCATCGGGTGAACTTAGATTTATCACCCCTGTACAATCTCAGTACAGCCACAACCAAACAAAACAAATTAACCATAAGAACAATCACCTTGGGTGGTAAATCAATTGCAGGTGCAATTTTAAGTGAAGAAAACCGTAAATACTTCCAAAATATCGCCAGCAACCTCAACAGTTATCGGGTAGAAAAACTGCATCAAAACATACTATTTCCTAGCGAATCAGACAACATCAATTCCCCAGCCCAGCCAGCAGAAGACTCAACAAAAAATATCATGGAACACGGTTTTGAGCCTCCAGAAGAATTACAATCTTCTGAGTCAACAGTTCTAGGACAGAAAACTCTGCAACCAATTGTGTCATCTCCAACTACAAACCATCAACTTGATAACACAATTAGAATGTCCGAATTAAACAAAACCCAGTATCAAAAACTGAGCGATAACAATTACAGAATAACTCAAAATCACACAGCCTTCCTCCAAGCCAGAAAAGATTTTAGTAAACAGATGAGCGAAATCATTCAATTACAGCTAGTTTGTGCCGAAAACTTATTGAATGAAGAGTCATAACTAAACTACGGGCATTGCTGATGATGAAATTATCTCACGCAGAGGCGCAGAGGCGCAGAGAGTAAGAGATGAGAATAATACACGAATTCAGCAATGCCAACTATCAAATAAAAATCTCTCCTTCTCTTCTTGGCGTACTTGGCGACTTGGCGGTTCGTTAAAACACCCATCATTAACAACTTGAGGTATAGCCACCGTGATTCCCGTAGACACACTACCAGATCAACACAATAATAGCCTAAAATTTCCCACCAATCCCCACAGTCAAAACCTCACCTGGAAAGGTCCATTAGATAGTATATCCTTCCAGGAATCAGCCATCAAAAACAAACTATTAACATTAGATAAACCCTGCTACATCCTCAAAATTGCCGACAAAATCGGGGTCACAAACGAAGGCTACTTATGCCCTCCTGAAAACAAAACCACAACACAACCAGAACTCCTCACTTTTATTCCCCCAATCAATTTACAACAATTAGGAGACTCAAACTTCCTAGCTGCTCATGGCGTAAAATATGCCTATGTGACTGGTGCAATGGCTGGCGGAATAGCCTCCGAAGAAATGGTTATTGCATTAGGAAAAGCCAAAATATTGAGTTCATTTGGTGCAGGTGGCTTACCTCCAGAACGTTTAGAAACAGCCATTAAACGCATTCAATCAGCTTTACCTCATGGCCCCTACGCTTTCAATTTAATTCACAGCCCTAACGACATGGCAATTGAACGCCGTGCGGTGAACTTATACCTCAAATATCAAGTCAGAACCGTAGAAGCTTCAGCATTTTTAGATTTAACCCCCAACATAGTTTATTACCGTGTTGCCGGACTAAGTTTAAATGATGCCAATCAAATTGAAATCAAAAATAAAGTCATTGCCAAAGTTTCTCGACGAGAAGTAGCTAGTAAATTTCTCCAACCAGCACCAGCCAAAATACTTAAAGAACTGCTGGAACAAGGATTAATTACTGATTTACAAGCCAAACTTGCCACTAAAGTACCGATGGCTGATGATATCACCGTCGAAGCTGATTCTGGCGGACATACAGATAATCGTCCTTTAGTCTGTTTATTGCCTTCTATTATTAGTTTGCGGAATGAAATCCAAGAACAATTTCATTACGAACAACCAATTAGAATTGGAGTAGCTGGCGGAATTGCCACACCAGAATCAGCCTTAGCAGCTTTTATGATGGGTGCTGCTTATATCATGACTGGCTCAATTAATCAGTCCTGCGTTGAATCTGGAGCTTGTGATTATACCAAAAAATTACTAGCTCAAGCTGAAATGGCGGATATGATTATGGCTCCAGCCGCCGATATGTTTGAAATGGGCGTGAAACTGCAAGTCCTCAAACGTGGCACAATGTTTCCCATGCGAGCGCAAAAGTTGTATGAATTGTACCGCAACTATAACTCAATTGAAGAAATTCCCCTAGCAGAAAGAGAGAAATTAGAAAAGCAAATTTTTCGCAAAACTCTGGCTGAAGTATGGGAAGGAACAGCAAGTTATTTATCCCAGAAAAATCCTGAAAAACTAGGCAAAGCAGTTAATAATCCGAAGCTGAAAATGGCGTTAATTTTTCGCTGGTATTTAGGATTATCTTCCCGTTGGTCTAGTTCGGGTGAAAAAGGTAGAGAAGTTGATTATCAAATTTGGTGTGGCCCAGCAATGGGTAGTTTTAATGATTGGGTGCGAGGTTCTTATTTAGCTGAACCAAATAATCGTCGGGTAGTTGATGTTGCTCATCACATCATAACTGGAGCCGCATTTTTATATCGCATTCAAAGCTTGAAAATTCAAGGAATGCAAATCCCCGATGATTACAGTCAATATTGCCCAGATTTTCCTCAATTATTGGAGATGTAAAAATGACTTTTAAACAAGCTTATAGTGCAGCCGACATTCAAGCATGGTTGGTGACTAATTTGGCTGAATTAATTGGGGTAGAAACTGATGAGATAGACATCAGCGAGAATTTAGAAACCTATGGTTTAGATTCCGCGCAAGCCATGACTTTGGTAGGCAAATTAGAAAAATTGTTGGGATTTCAACCATCACCTGTTCTGCTATGGCACTACCCTAATATTGATGCTCTTTCACAGCGTTTAGCTGAAGAATTACAAGAAGGTTTAGAGGTTAAAGACGGTCAAGTTAACACTTCAGTTGTAAATTTGGCAGATGAAGTTGTCCTTGACCCCACTATTCATCCTAGTCATGCAGTGAGTGTGTTTACGGGTGAACCAAAGCATATCTTTTTAACCGGGGGAAGTGGCTTTTTAGGCGCTTTTATGATCCGGGAACTACTACAAGAAACCG
Source organism: Nodularia sp. LEGE 04288 (assembly GCF_963896525.1). Classification (NCBI taxonomy): domain Bacteria; kingdom Bacillati; phylum Cyanobacteriota; class Cyanophyceae; order Nostocales; family Nodulariaceae; genus Nodularia; species Nodularia sp. LEGE 04288. The sequence continues at coordinate 18,701 of NZ_CAWQOY010000102.1, read as the reverse complement.
ATGCGGATATATATTGCTTAGTCCGGGCTGATAATGCCGCAGAAGGCAAAAGCAAACTGCAAAAGAATTTAGAACAGTATGCAATTTGGGATGAGAAATTTAATTCTCGAATTATTGCTATTGTTGGTGATTTAGCTCAACCACTTTTGGGTATTCCCTCTGAGCAGTTCCACATCTTAGCTAGCAATATAGATACCATTTATCACAGTGCGGCTTTGCTGAATTATGTTTATCCTTATTCAGCACTAAAAACAGCTAATGTTTTAGGAACTCAAGAAATTTTGAGATTAGCTTGTCAGACTAAAGTCAAGCCTGTGCATTATGTTTCCAGTATTGCTGTTTTTGAATCGACTGCTTATGCTGGTCATCTCGTAGAAGAACAGGATGATTTTAATCATTGGGAAGGTATTTATCTTGGTTATTCTCAGACTAAATGGGTGGCAGAAAAGTTAGTCAAGGTTGCTCGTGATCGAGGTTTACCTGTAACTATCCACAGACCGCCATTAATCTCAGGAGATAGCAAAACAGGTATTTGTAATACCCATGATTTTATCAATTTGATGACCAAAGGCTGTCTACAAATGGGAAGTTTCCCTGATGTAGATTATATGTTAGATATGTCGCCGGTGGATTATGTAAGTAAAGCCGTTGTTTACCTATCTAGACAAAAACAATCCATTGGGAAAGCATTCCATTTACAACATCCTCAACCCATTTCTTTGAAAGATTTAGTTGAATGGGTGCGGTCTTTTGGTTATCCGGTGGAGATGATTCCCTACGAACAATGGCAATCAGAGTTAATCAATAATGTCTCTTCTGTTGAGAATCCTTTATACACCCTGCGTCCTTTTTTACTAGAGCGTTGGTCTGATGAACAATTAACTATTCCAGATTTGTATCTGCAAGCTAGACGACCAACTATTAGCTGTCAGGAAACTCTGAAAGCTCTCGCAGGTAGTTCTATTGTTTGTCCACCAATTGATTCCCAATTACTCATGACTTACACTTCCTACTTAATTCAGACTGGCTTTTTGACTCTTGCCTAGTTGATTGTCTAGGTAAGAAGTATCAAATCGACCTCATACCATTTATTTCCTTGTTTCTTTGTGTACTTTTCCTCGCGGAGAGGCTACGCGTTTGCCTAGTGTCTCGTCATAAAATGTGGTTTGTTACTCCTATAATTCTGTGCATTTGCATACAGCATTGATGTAACTACCATGTATTAACAAAAGAGAGAAAGGAGTAGAGACGTTTCATGAAATGTCTCTACTTTATTTGTAAAAGAAAGATTTAAGTTTAATTTCGTTTAGTTATTTGTTCTTGCTCTATCATAGTAATTACTATAAAGATTTATGTAAGCAAATACATCAATGTAAAAATTAAATGTAAAGGAATTTGATTGAGATAATTTTGTACAATGGGTAAGACTTTGATGAACTTTTAAATTTGTTGAAATTTGATCACACAAGCAGTTCAAAGGGTAAGGAACTGCAATAATTTTAGGAGTTTCAAGCACAATTATCAAACTGGACATCACGGAAAGCCACAGTCAATGCCAGGCAGACCGATAGAATTGAATTCACCAATCTTCTGAAATGAACACAACAAACCAGGTTCAGTACAAACAAACCGCTCTTATTACTGGGGCGGCGGGTGGAATTGGCTACGAACTAGCACATATTTTTGCTTCTCATAATTACAATTTGGTATTAGTAGACCGAATTGGGATCAAGCTTGAAGAAATTGCGCTAAAATTTCAAGCAGAATTTGGCAATTTGGTGACAACTATTGTCAAGGATTTGTCTATATCCACATCTCCGCAAGAAATTTTTACGGAGTTGCAAGCAGCAAACATTACGGTTGATGTGCTGGTGAATAATGCTGGATTTGGTATTTACGGATTATTTAATGAAACAGACCTCGCGGCTGAATTGGAAATGCTCCAACTAAATGTGGTGTGTCTCACCCATTTAACTAAGCTCTTCCTGAAGGATATGGTCAAGCAAGGTCAGGGCAAAATATTAAACGTTTCTTCGGCTGCGGCTTTTCAACCAGGCCCGTTGATGGCAGTCTATTTTGCTACTAAGGGTTATATCTTATCATTTTCAGAAGCGATCGCTAATGAATTAGAAGGTACAGGTGTGACAGTGACGGTGCTTTGTCCAGGCTCAACCGCATCTGCCTTTCATGAACGCACCGGGATGGCAGACTCGAAACTGCTCAAGGGTAAAAGGATGATGGATGCCGCAACAGTTGCTAAAATTGGCTATGCGGGTTTAATGAAAGGTCAAACCATTGTCATTCCTGGTCTAATCAATCAAATCCTGGCAAAAAGCGTCAGTTTTACACCCAGAAAGCTAGTAACCAAAATTGTCAGAAATATGCAAGAAGATAAATAAGAGGTGACAAGATACTCATCAGTATTGCCAACACTTTAAATGATAACCAGAACCTGCCACAACCACCGCAGCAAGATAATCCTGAGCCGGTGTTAGCTCGAAGAGACTCCAATCTTCAGATGTCTTTAACTGGGCGGGTTCTGTGCAATTGAGTAGGATTTCAATTTGTTCTAACTGAGCTAGTCCTTCTCCAGTTGCTTTTAAATACGCTTCCTTACAAGTCCAATAACGAAAAAATATTTCTTGCTGTTGCTGAGGAGATAGCGATCGCATTAAAGCATATTCTCTCGGTAAAAAAAACCTTTTGGCCAGGGCTTCCACATCAGACATGGGGCGAATACACTCTAAATCTATGCCGATTTGACCGTGATAATTCACCGCACACAGAGCTAACCCCTGGGAATGAGACAAATTAAACCATAAGCCACTGTGAGCTAAAGTAGCCGCTAATACTGGTTTGCCACGCTCTTGATAATCAAACATTACTTGTTGCGGCTCAATACCCAAGTAGCTGCCCAATATATTCCGCAGGATACCACGACCCGCAATAAAACGCTGGCGATGCTCCGGAAAATGGAATCGGTTAGCACGAGAAACTTCGTCACTGGAGAGAGTGAAGAGCAAATTTTGTCGCTGTGCTTCTGGGACATCAAGGTGAATGCGCCAGATATGGACATCATTTGCTAATAAAGTCAAATTGGTCGGTACAGGTAGCCACAAATGATTAAGAGCTGTCATTGATTAAATGATTCACATTAAATTGGCATTTTGGCACACCTAATTTGAAAAGAATAGATACACTCTTAATGTGGGATACATTTCATGTGCAAAGTACTAAAAATCGAAATCCCTCGACTAATTAGCGAGGGATTTTTTATTTAAGCGATCGCTGCCTGATATCCAGTGACGATTCCAGCCGAATTAAAATTAGCTCTTCGTCTGCACAAGCCTCTGTTTATAATCAAGCATACCCAATGCCATAGTTAACAGCAGTAGAGCGCTCAACGCTGATGGCTCTGGTACCTTCGTCACCGGAGGTGTTTCTGGGGGAACCTCTATGATCTCCGGCGGTGTTTCTGGGGGAACTGTCACAGGTGGTATTTCTGGGACAACACCGATTACCGGGGGTGTTTCTGGCGGAACCTCTACAATCACCGGGGGTGTTTCTGGGGGAACTGTCACCGGAGGTATTTCTGGGACAACACCAATCACCGGAGGTGTTTCTGGCGGAACTTCTACAATCACAGGCGGCTGATTATCCCCGTCGCCTCCGGCGTTAAAAAGAAGCCAAAGAAGAGGCAGTAAGGCGGTATAAGGTAGCCAGGGAATGACTGTTGCCGGCGCTAAAACTTCACCAAAGGTAGGCGGAACAAAGCCAGTCACGATCTCGCCTCCCCCAATTGGGGGAATTGCACCCACAAAAGTATCCCCAGATAGAGGTGCGAACCCTACTTCAGATGTAGGTAGATTAATTGGTGTGCGTCCAAACCAACCGTCATTAGTAACGCCTGGAGAGTAGGGAAAAGAAAGTACTCTTAAAACGCTTTGCCTCAATCCGGCTTCATTACCACTATTTAAGTAACGTATCCCCTGAGAAATATTATCCACATAAAACTTGGTCATCTGTGGGGGCAAATCCAAAGACCTAATTTGCTGTTCCAGGTTGGGAACTTTGGCGGCTTCTTCAAAGAGGACACGTCCGTAAGCGTATTTCAGATTTAGCAATCCATCACGAGGACTGATTTCTCTGGCTCTCGATGACTGAGACCAGGCAAAATTATTGGTGACACTTTTGAGGCCTGATAAAGGACTGCGACTGGCAGGCTCTCCCAGAACATATCGAGATCCGTCGAGAATGGTGGGATCTTCATTCCTCCAAAAAGAGGCATAGGGAATATTCGGTAGCTGAGGATTATTATCGTAAAAAGCAGCAAACTTATTGTAGTTATCTTGACCACCAGCAGCTCGGATCAACATATCTTGGTAGTTAGTGCCATTAGACTGACTGATGATCCTCTCCACTACTGTTCCAGTTTTGTTACAGCCCAGACCAGATCCCACACTACAGTCAGGCATAATCCGCATCTGGCGCATATTCTGATTATTCTGACGCTGAAACTGGAGAAACTCTGACTCTTGTCCTTTGGGGATAGAACGACTTTCGTTGACGCGTAACTGTGCAGTCGCTGATTCGCAAATTGCCAGCACTACCGCCAAAGACGAGAATAAGATTGCAATGCTTTTAAAACTTGATTTGGACACGATACACCTCAAATAAACCACACAGGACACTTACCAATCGCAATCAAAAACTGGGTATTATTCAACGGCTCAGTTTCAACTTATCTCTCAAAGATGGTTGTATTCCACTCTTTACAGATCCAGCATTCAAGTTATTAGGTGCTTGAATATTAATTGTGATTGCCGTACCGTTGAGTTCTCCTCCTGAGAGTGCGTGGTACATAACTAATGCACGATTCGGTTGGTCAAAAAGAAACCCACGACGTGAGGCTTGTATCTTCTCGTTCTTGACCAGGGAAACGAAAGCTTCTAAGTATCTCCGGACACTTTGACGGTTATCTGGACTGGTATTCATATGATTCTCAACCAGGGTCATAAAGAAGTCAATGCTCCGACTTTCTTGTCCCTCAATTAAATTGCCATTCTCTAGAAAAGAACTTCCAATCAACTGTCCATCCTGTTCTTGAACCTTAAACAGGGTATAGTATCGATCTGGTCGTGTCGGGTCGTTCACGTAACATACCCAACCACCTTCTTCACTCTGTATAAAACCTTCCTCAGCCAAATAAGCAAAAAAAGCATTACTTTGTTGAATTGGTGGTGTCGGTAATAAATCTGCAACTGCATCTAAAGAGCAAATTTTCTGGGTAATTTGTTGTTGTTCAGGAATAACAATAGTCTCCTGTGCAATGGTAGTACCAGACATTGCAGCCAAACCCAATACTTGCAGAAGGAATGCGCTAGCTAAGTGAACAATTATCTTCATTTTTTTTCCTCTTTTTTGATTTTTGGTGGTGAATATGACTCTTTTTTTAAAACAAATCCTCAACTAAACCTCATAGGGTGAAAATTAACATTCATTTTTTTCAGTTTTAACGGTTGTCATGCCGACTTATTTATACAAAAAATTAAGTTTTCGTGGATGGCAAAGGTAATCATTCAAAAATAGCTAATAGAATTCTGTGAATCAGATCCAAAATTTAGCATTGGTAACAGTAGTCATATCTGCTAACACTTATCACTTTTAACACACAAAAAACCAAAATTTGAAATATTGCCGACTTTGGCTTTAACTTTTTCCTATATGAATTTTTGCCATGTAAAACCACCTTATGTAAATCGCCCATTTTTCTCTCATTAGACTCCTGAATGGTAGCTGGACTCTGCCGAGTAGAACAGATGTGCGCTGGAAGCAAGACTCAAAATGTAGCCGGAAACACTGATGATTTCGTTGACTTACACAAGTTTTCGATTTAATAACGTTATGTCGCTACTAATATTTCAGTGAGCATTATTACTTGAGTTCAGCACAAACGGCAAACAGCTGCTTGGTGCATCCCTAATTTTAGAAGGTCAATATGCTGCCAAAAGCTGTCTGCTTTGATTTTTGACGCTTTTTTAAGTTTTTTGACATATATGTGGGATAGCTCACCGCTTTCTTGGTGATTGGTAGTGTACTCATGTATTTTTTAAAGCCAGCCTGTTATCTGATCTATGTAAATAAATCTCTTTACATAGGGGTAATAGTACCATCAGGTAAAAAGAAAAAAATACACTATGTACAACTTTCAAAATTGAACACTGTTAATTTCATGGAAAATTTATTTAAAAATCAGCAATTTATCTCTCAATAGCGAGGATGCATTGCATTTACGCCAATAAATTACCTAATTAAGCTATGTAAAGGCAACCCCGTAATATAGCACAAAACGACAGAATAAGCTATAATCTGTCCAAAATTCTGACGTTCACTTTGTAAAGCCCCATATCTAACAGGGCTGACGCTCACTGGGATGGCTTCACTTCGCACCATAAGGACAAAGTGATAAATTTTCGCGGCTACCGACTTAAGTTGCTTTAAATTGAATAATACAGGGGAAAAGACCTGGCATCCTTGGGCTTCACATACACCCGATCCTGTGGTTCTAACTGTAACTCGTTAAAGCGATCGCGTGTTAAATGCGCTGCTACCACTTGCCCATCATCCAACGTTAATTCTATCTGAATTTCCCAACCCAAATGTATCAACCGCGTGACTGTAGCTGCTGCGGTGGTACCATTAGCCTGTCTTTCAATCACTACATCTTGCGGTCGTAAAAATACTTGGCTATTTGGCGAATCAAAGTCACTGCTCTGAAAAATCTTGGAGGTATTGGATAAGACATTTACCGGGCCAATGAAGCTCATGACAAATGCTGTAGCTGGATTGTCATAAATTTGTGCTGGTGTTCCTACCTGTTCTACACGCCCTTTATTCATCACCACAACTTCATCGGAAACTTCCATAGCTTCTTCTTGGTCGTGGGTGACGAAAACAGTGGTAACATGGACTTCATCATGGAGGCGGCGTAACCATGCTCGTAAATCTTTACGGACTTTGGCATCCAGTGCGCCAAATGGTTCATCAAGTAATAGTACGTTAGGTTCTACAGCCAGCGCCCTGGCTAATGCTACTCGTTGTCTTTGACCACCGGAAAGTTGTGACGGATAGCGATCGCCTAATCCACTCAATTGGACTAACTCTAATAACTGATCTACCCGCCCCTTAATCTTCTTCGCTGGTGCTTTGCGAATTTCTAAACCAAAAGCAATATTCTGTCGCACATTTAGATGCTTAAACAAGGCATAGTGCTGAAACACAAATCCAATATTTCGCTCTTGGACACTTTGATGTGTAGCATCCTTACCAGTCAGCAAGATTTTGCCGCTATCTGGCATTTCCAAGCCGGCAATTAACCGCAGCAAAGTGGATTTACCAGATCCTGATGGCCCCAATAAAGCCACCAGTGAACCACTCTTGATTTCGAGATTCACCTGATCAACGGCTTGAAAGCTTCCGAAATTTTTAGATACATTCTCAACTACTATGCCCACTGCTTTTTTGCACCTCTAAAACTCAATCTACGGATTGCTGGTAGGATTACCGTGCTTTACATATACCACAGATAATCTACTTTCGGTTAATTTGCATCAGACATTTTAGATGCAACTGCCACAATCGAGAAAACTACAATCAGCACCACTGCAATCAGGGTTAGTAGTTAGCATTTCAGCACAATTCGCGCCACACTCAACACCAGTCAGATAGTCATTACAGTCAAGATTGTTACTACTAGGGTTTTTCTGGTTCTTGTTTCTCGTCTGGCGATCGCCGATGCAAAATATCATTAGCTTGTTTACAGGAAGGGAGGGGAGTGTGGGAAGACGGGGAAGAGAGGGGAGCAGTAGCGGCTAGGTAATATCTGATGATTCCCATTGACAAGTCCCGATTTCCGATTCCCCAGTCCCAGTTTTTGTATCAAAATATGAAGGAATATTGCATTTCAGTCAAAATCTGAAGCCAGACCAAGAAATCAGGCAAAACTCCGTGATAGGATGCTTGGGTTAAACGTTTTTATCAACTATTGGGAGAAGACCTTTGACACTACGGGTTGCTGTTGTTGGGTCGGGCCCTGCTGGTTCATCTGCCGCTGAAACGCTGGCGAAAGCAGGAATTGAAACTTACCTGTTTGAGCGGAAACTAGACAATGCCAAGCCCTGCGGGGGTGCGATTCCCCTGTGTATGGTGGATGAATTTGACCTACCACCAGAGATTATTGACCGCCGTGTGCGGAAGATGAAAATGATTTCACCTTCCAATCGTGAGGTTAATATCAATATAGTAAAAGAAGACGAATATATAGGAATGTGCCGCCGGGAAGTGCTGGATGGTTTCCTGCGTGACCGAGCGGCAAAACTAGGGGCAAATTTAATTAATGCCACTGTTCATAAACTCGATATACCCACAAATAACACCAGCCCTTATACAATCCACTACGTTGACCATACAGAAAGTGGTTCACAGGGGATTACTAAAACCCTAAAAGTAGATTTAGTGATTGGGGCGGATGGGGCTAATTCCCGCATTGCCAAAGAAATGGATGCTGGGGATTATAACTATGCGATCGCTTTCCAAGAGCGAATCCGCTTACCCCAGGATAAAATGGACTACTATAACGACTTAGCCGAAATGTATGTCGGCAATGACGTTTCCACCGATTTCTACGCCTGGGTTTTCCCCAAATACGACCACGTAGCCGTCGGTACTGGCACAATGCAAGTCAATAAAGCCAGCATCAAACAGTTACAAGCAGGTATCCGCGCCCGTGCTTCCGAAAAGCTCGCAGGCGGTCAAATCATCAAAGTAGAAGCTCACCCCATACCTGAACATCCCCGTCCCCGTCGTGTAGTCGGTCGGATTGCTTTGGTCGGAGATGCTGCCGGCTACGTCACCAAGTCCTCTGGTGAAGGTATTTACTTTGCAGCTAAATCTGGGCGGATGTGTGCTGAAACCATTGTCGAAATGTCTAACAGTGGTGCAAGTATTCCCACAGAAAAAGACCTCAAGGTTTACTTGAAGCGTTGGGATAAAAAATACGGACTCACCTACAAAGTGCTGGACATTCTGCAAACTGTGTTCTACCGTTCCGATGCTACCCGCGAAGCCTTTGTGGAAATGTGCGATGACCTTGATGTGCAGAAGCTAACGTTCGATAGCTATCTGTATAAAACAGTTGTCCCAGCCAACCCCTTCACCCAACTCAAAATTACTGCCAAAACTCTTGGTAGTCTGATTCGCGGTAACGCTTTGGCTCCTTAAGCACAGCACAAGTAAAAGTTGCCCATGTAGAGATGTTTCATGAAACGTCTCTACATTTTTTGTGGGTATGTTTAATCACCAATGACTAATGATTTACCCTGAGCGTAGCCGTTCACGTAGTGTCTCGCAGAGAAGGGCTAATGACCAATGACCAATGACCAATGACCAATGACCAATGACCAATTATTTATCTTCGCAAACTGCGAGGATCGAGAGCATCTCTCAACCCATCACCCAGGACATTAAAAGACAGCACCGTCAGAATAATTAACGCCGCCGGCGGCCAAATTAACCAAGGTTGCAGCACCACAATTGAAGCATTGCTAGCTAAAGAAAGCATATTTCCCCAAGAAGGATCAGGTTGTTGGATTCCCAAACCAATCAGACTTAAGACCGCTTCCGCACCAATAAAACCGGGAACAGCCAATGTGGCAGAAATAATTACATAGGTGGCAGTTTGCGGCAAAATATGGCGAATAATAATGTAAATTGGCTTACCACCCATTGCTCTGGCTGCTTGGACAAATTCTCGCTCTTTTATTGATAGCACCTGTCCCCGAATTACCCGCGCTAACCCCGCCCAACTAATCACCGAAGTAATCACGACAATCAGTAAAAAGCGCTGGGTACTGGTTAAACCTGGTGGTAAGACTGAACCCAAAGTAACCAATAGATAAATTCCAGGGAAAGTCATTAGCACTTCGGCAACACGCATAATTACGCTGTCAGTCCAACCCCCAAAATAACCAGAAATACCGCCAATTATTAGACCCAGGGGAAAGGTAATCAGCACCCCGATAATGCCAATAAACAGACTAATGCGACCACCATGCACTAGACGGCTGAATTGGTCGCGCCCTTGGTCGTCAGTACCCAAAATATTGATCTTGGCTGCACCTGTTGTTCCAAACAAATGCCAATTCACAGGAATACCAGGAGAAATAGTCACTTCGTCCCAGTTGGGCGGTAGTGGTAAACGCAACTGTAACAGCCGATATTCAGAACCAGAGACGAACAAACGGAGAGGTGTCGGCTTTTCTAAGTCTACAATCAATAGGCGATCGCCTGTTTCTAAATCAGTATCTCCCTGAGTCGTGGGATATACATGAGGGCCAATAAATTGCCCTGGTTCTGATTGAGAAAACCAATAAATCCGAGTTGGTGGTAACAGTGAACCATTTGGCTGTGAGGCGAGAGGGTCATAAGGAGCGACGAAATCAGCCGCAATTACCGCCACATAGAAAATTAACAGCACAATTGCCCCAAATCGCGCCAAAGGATTTTTCTGAAGTCTTTGCCACCAATTCATAATTATTTGTCCTTTGTCTTTTGGTCAGTAGAGATGCGATTAATCCCATCTGTTCATTAGTTAAGCTGAAAAAACCTGATTTTGCACAACATATTTAAATACAACTCTTGTGGGGTAGGGCAAAGATGCCCGCCCTTGATGTGCAAATTAAAAGCGGAACAGCTTATCTGGTGAAAATTAAATATGCGTTATCTGGAAACCTGCTAGTACCGCAAGGCGGAATTCAAAATTCAAAATTCAAAATTCAAAATGAATACAGGGTAATGTTTTCAGAGATTTTGAATGGTATGTCTATTTACGCCGTGCTGTGCTAGAGATGTGCCAGTCACGTCTCTACTTATGTAGTTGTTCAGCTAAATATAATTCTTCTTCTTGGCTTCTTTCATGTTCCACAACGAAAACATTCGAGTAAAGATTAGCGGTAATTTGTTTGCCTTGCTGTGTTAGAGACAAGTAATGCAATCCATCTTTAATATAAGGATAAACGCCATTCCAGTAAAATTTAGCGTAATTGTTGCGTAAATCGGCAGGTGTTTTGTAACCCAAAACTTGACTCGTTCCAGTTTCTTGAAACTCATAGAATAAAGAAGTAATTTTCTTGAGATAACGTGGGTCACTTAATTGTCCAATCAAATCAGCCGCACGGACTAACCCAGCAAAGCTAGTTGTATCTTGATGATCCTCTGCTACAGGTACGGGAAATCGAGTTAACTCAATATTAGTTTTAATGACATCAGCATCAATTAACTTGTGACCGCCAAAACGCTCATCAATGAAAAGTTTGGCTCTATCAACATGATAGGGTGTCAGAGCCGCATCAGAAGCCCCAGGATGCAGAGAAATCATTTTGCCATCTTGAGCTGTAGTATATAAACCTATGGACTCTTTGTCATCTCGGCAAACACCTTTAACATAGCCAATATCATGACATAGCAAGGAAATGATAAAATGCAGCCAGTCTTCGCTAGAGACACCACCTTCGCGGATGTGTTTACCGCGTAAAATTTCCTGCCCCACAAGAGTAACTAAAACCGAGTGTTCAACATTGTGATAAAGGGCATCGCTATTGGCAATATTTTCCAATGCCATATTACCAGCCCAAGCGATAATATCTTGATAATCATGTTTTAAGCAGCCGTATGTGCGACGGTAGCCCTCTCGAATTTCCTTCACAAAGGCATCAATCAAAACTTCAGTGGCATTGAACATATTGGTGACTCAGATAGATAAAAATTCTTTATGTTAATATCGTCAAATTTGCATCGTCAGGTTTGCTATTTTGGGAATAGTAGACAATGCATATTTAGCGGTTGTAGTTTAGCTATCAGTGTGCTTGCTAGCCACCTTTGTACCTCGCTCACAATCATAGGCCATAGTTTCTCAAATTATAGAAGTAGCAGGTTACAGGTGGGCATTCAATCAGTTATCAGGCGGATATTTGGGGATTTCAAACACCCTCTAAAGGCTAACTTGTAGCCAAGGTTCTGGTTATCAGTCTACTAGATATAACCGAAAAACCCTCTTGTTAGTTATTATCTGCCAATATAGTGCTATTATAATAGATGCCAAATGGCTTGATGAAGTTAAGCATTATTTGCGGGTGTAATTCAGTGGTAGAATGTCACCTTCCCATGGTGAACGTCGTGGGTTCGAGTCCCATCGCCCGCTTTTTGTTGTTGTTGATTGCCAAATAATCTGTGACTACTAACAGAATTAATGTCAGAGTTATGTATGCTTTCTGATTCTCTATTCCCTCATTCTTCGTCAAGGAATATCTTAATTTAAAAATGAGAGCGATCGCCTGATGCATTTCTGCATAAACTAGCGTGTTTTGTCAATATTGGCTGTAGTAGACTATATTTAGGTAAAAACCCTGGGTTATTCTACTTTTATTCTCTGTTGTGAAAAAAATCCTGATTTTATCAGCCAATCCCACAAATACCAGCCGACTGCGCTTGGATGAAGAGGTTAGAGAAATTCAGGCAGGTTTAGAACGTTCCCAATGTCGAGATCAGTTTACAATTATTTCTAAATGGGCTGTACGTCCCGATGATTTGCGCCGTAGTCTTTTAGATTATCAGCCTCAGATAGTCCACTTTTCGGGACATGGTGCTGGGGAACAAGGTTTGGTTTTGGAAAGTAAGACAGGGGATGCACAGCTAGTAAATACAGATGCACTGGCGAGGCTGTTTAAATTATTTCAGGACACAATAGAGTGTGTGTTGTTGAATGCTTGCTATAGCGAGGTGCAAGCTGAGGCGATTTTTCAACATATTGACTGTGTGGTGGGGATGAATCAGGCTTTTGGGGATAAAGCCGCAATTAAGTTTGCTGTGGGTTTTTATGATGCTTTAGGGGCTGGGAGAGATTATGAAGACGCTTATGAGTTTGGCTGTACGGCTATTGATTTAGAAAGTATTCCTGAATCGGCAACCCCTGTACTGAAAAGCAAATCAGCCAAGTGCGTTCCCATTAATTCAGCGATCGCCTTAGAAAATCCTGAAGGACAAGTACCTTTGGAATCTCCATTTTACATCAAGCGATCGCCTGTAGAAAATGACTGCTATGAAGAAGTTCTCAGAGATGGGGCATTAATTCGGATTAAAGCACCCAGACAGATGGGTAAAAGCTCGTTAATGTCAAGAGTTCTGGATTATGGTAGCAAGCAAGGTTATGAATCGGCATATTTGAACTTTCAATCAGCCGATGCGGAATATCTCAGCAGCTTAGAGATGTTTTTGCAGTGGTTCTGCGCCAGTGTTACCGATAGCTTGAATTTACCAGAAAAGCTGGGCGACTATTGGAAAGGGGTTTTGGGCAGTAAAAACAAGTGTACAAATTACTTCCAGAGGTATTTGCTTAAGGAGATAGACAAGCCGATTGTTTTGGGTTTAGATGAAGTGGATGAAATTTTTAAACATCCCACAATCGCCACGGATTTCTTTGGTTTGCTACGGGCTTGGCATGAACGGGCTAAAAATGACCCAGATTGGCAAAAACTCAGGTTAATCATTGTGCATTCTAAGGAAGTGTACGTGCCTTTGAATATCAATCAGTCGCCCTTTAATGTCGGTTTACCTGTGGAATTACCAGAGTTAAATCAAGAACAGGTGCAAGATTTAGTCCAGCGTCATGGATTAAGTTGGTCTAATTCCCAAGTGCAACAGTTAATTATGCTTGTGGGTGGACATCCTTATTTAGTGCGAATGGCGCTTTATCAAATCGCACGGGAGAGGACGACTTTAGACAAGTTAGAACAAGTCGCACCCACAGAAGCCGGCCCCTATAATGACCATTTGCGCCGCCATTTGCTGAATTTGCAGGAGGACGAAGAATTATTAGCAGCGCTGAAGCAAGTAGTTTTAGCTGATGAGGCGGTGAACGTGGGAACCACAGAAGCCTTTAAACTCCGCAGTATGGGGTTAGTCAAATTCCAAGGAAATAAAATTATGCCTTTATGTAATTTATACCGGAAATACTTTTGCGATCGCCTGGAACTATAAATCAGTTAACAGTTAATAGTAGGGTGTGTTAGCGGTAGCGTAACGCACCATTACTAAGGCTTTGGTGCGTTACGGATTTCATCCTAACACACCCTACTTCCTTCCTCGTAGATATACTCATTCGCAAGTCAATGTATGACCCAGTACCAGTATCAAGTCGGGGGTAGCTTACCCCAAGATGCACCAACTTATGTCAAACGGCAAGCTGATGATGATTTGTATGCAGGCTTGAAGGCTGGAAAATTTTGTTATGTCCTCAACTCCCGCCAAATGGGGAAATCTAGCTTGCGGGTGCGCGTGATGCAACAGTTGCAGGATGAAGGGTTGGCTTGTGCTGTAGTTGATATTACCTCAGTGGGGACGGCAGATATTACGCCAGAACAATGGTATGCCGGGGTGATTGATACCTTGGTGGGATATTTTAAGATTTATACTGCTTTTGATTTAGAAACTTGGTGGAGTCAGAACGCCTTGCTTTCACCTGTGCAGCGTTTTAGTAAGTTTATTGAAACAGTTTTATTAACAGAAATCACAGCCAATATAATTATTTTTATTGACGAAATTGATAGTATTCTCAGCTTGGCTTTTAACCTGGATGACTTTTTTGCAGTAATTCGAGACTGCTATAATCGCCGGGCTGATAATCCTGAATATAACCGTCTCACCTTTGCTTTGATTGGGGTGTCCACTCCTTCCGATTTGATTCAAGATAAAGGACGCACACCTTTTAATATTGGACAGGCTATTGATTTAACCGGCTTTGAACTAGATGAAGCGGAACCTTTAGCCCAGGGTTTGACAAAGTTTGGTAATCCCCAACCGGTGATGGCGACGGTGTTAGCTTGGACGGGAGGACAACCGTTTTTGACGCAGAAAGTTTGTAACTTATTAATTGAAGAGTGCGGGGATGAGGGAAAATTCCAAATTGAGCAGTTAGTGGAAGCAGTTGTCAGAAGGCGGATTATTGAGAATTGGGAAGGGCAGGATGAGCCGGAACATTTGAAGACGATTCGGGATAGAATCATGCGGAGTGGGGAACAGCGAACTGGGCGATTGTTGGGTTTGTGTCAGCAAATTGTGCAGCAGGGTGAGATAGTTGCTGATGATAGTGATGACCAAAAGATGTTGCGGTTGACTGGGTTGGTGGTGCGGCGGGATGGAAAGTTGCGAATTTATAACCGCATCTATGCAGAGGTATTTAAGCAAGAGTGGTGTGAGAAGATTTTAGCTAAGTTGCGTCCATACTCTGATGCTTTTAATGCTTGGGTGGCGGCTGATTTTCAAGATGAATCGCGGTTGTTGCGGGGAAAAGCGTTACAAGAGGCTTTGGTTTGGCGAATTGGTAAAGGTTTGACTGATGTCGATGACCGATTTTTGGATGCTAGTCAGGAATTAGAAAAACGTGACCTCCAGAAAAGTCTGGAAGTTGAGGAAGAAGCAAAGCAGGTTTTAGAGAAAGCGAACCGTAAAGCTTATCAAAGGATTCGCATTGGTTCTTTGGTGCTAGGTTTTGCTGTAGTGGGGGCGATCGCATCTTTTCTCGTCACTCAACATAGTATTAAATTATCTAGAAATGCTCTCGCAATAGCAGAAACAGCTATAAAAGAAGCAGATGCGGCTAAGGAAGATTTAAAAAAAGCTCAAGCAGCAACTGAAGTCACCAAGACAGAAAATAGCAGGATATTAGAACAAAAATCTTTAGCAGACAAGAATTTAACGATTGCTAAGAATGATGTCAAACAATCACAGCAACAGTTAAATACAGCAAATAAGGCAGTAGCAGCAGCTAAAACACAGTACCAACAAGCGCAACAACAAGCACAGCAAGCAATTTCACAGCAACAGGCGGCACAACAACAGGCAAAACAAGCAATTTTACAGCAGCAGACGGCACAAGAACAGGCACTAACAGCTCAACAGCAGCGTCAAGATGCCATTGCTGGTTTAGATATAGCAAAAAGAGAGCGTGAAACTGCCCAGATAGGTACGCAACTAGAACAAGAAGGAACAAATGCCTTGCGGGAATTTAGACCTTCTAGAGAAATTGAGGGATTGCTGTTAGCAGTGCAGAGTGGGGAAAAACTCAAAACTTTAGTCAAAGATAAAACATCTTTAGCAGATTATCCTGCTTATAGCCCTTTGTTTAGTTTGCAGACTATTCTGCTCAATATTCGGGAAATAAATCGCTTAGAAGGTCATGGCTCATGGGTCAATAGTGTGGTGTTCAGCCCCGACGGCAAAACCTTAGCTTCCGCTAGTCGTGACCAGACGATCAAACTGTGGCATCGGGACACAGGTCAACTGATTTCTACCCTCGAAGGTCATGGCGAATCGGTCAATAGTGTGGTGTTCAGCCCCGACGGCAAAACCTTAGCCTCCGCCAGTTGGGATAACACGATCAAACTGTGGCATCGGGACACAGGTCAACTGATCTCCACCCTCGAAGGTCATGGCGGTGAGGTCATTAGTGTGGTGTTCAGCCCCGACGGCAAAATCTTAGCCTCCGCCAGTTGGGATAACACGATCAAACTGTGGCATCGGGACACAGGTCAACTGATCTCCACCCTCGAAGGTCATGGCGAATCGGTCAATAGTGTGGTGTTCAGCCCCGACGGCAAAACCTTAGCCTCCGCTAGTTGGGATAACACGATCAAACTGTGGAATCGGGACACAGGTCAACTGATCTCCACCCTCGAAGGTCATGGCGAATCGGTCAATAGTGTGGTGTTCAGCCCCGACGGCAAAACCTTAGCCTCCGCCAGTTGGGATAACACGATCAAACTGTGGAATCGGGACACAGGTCAACTGATCTCCACCCTCGAAGGTCATGGCGAATTGGTCTGGAGTGTGGTGTTCAGCCCCGACGGCAAAATCTTAGCCTCCGCTAGTGCTGACAAGACGATCAAACTGTGGCATCGGGACACAGGTCAACCGATCTCCACCCTCAAAGGTCATGGCGGTGAGGTCATTAGTGTGGTGTTCAGCCCCGACGGCAAAATCTTAGCCTCCGCCAGTCGTGATAATACCATCAAACTGTGGAATCGGGACACAGGTCAACTGATCTCCACCCTCGAAGGTCATGGCGAATTGGTCTGGAGTGTGGTGTTCAGCCCCGACGGCAAAACCTTAGCCTCCGCCAGTGCTGACAAGACGATCAAACTGTGGAATCGGGACACAGGTAAACTCATATCCACCCTCGAAGGTCATGGCGCATGGGTCAATAGTGTGGTGTTCAGCCCCGACGGCAAAACCTTAGCCTCCGCCATTGCTGGCAATACCATCAAATTGTGGCATCGGGACACAGGTAAACTCATATCCACCCTCGAAGGTCATGGCGCATGGGTCAATAGTGTGGTGTTCAGCCCCGACGGTAAAACCTTAGCCTCCGCCAGTGGTGACAAGACGATCAAACTGTGGCATCGGGACACAGGTAAACTCATATCCACCCTCGAAGGTCATGGCGCATGGGTCAATAGTGTGGTGTTCAGCCCCGACGGCAAAACCTTAGCCTCCGCCAGTGCTGACAAGACGATCAAACTGTGGCATCGGGACACAGGTAAACTCATCTCCACCCTCGAAGGTCATCGCAATGAGGTCAATAGTGTGATGTTCAGCTCGGACGGCAAAACCTTAGCCTCCGCCAGTGGTGACAAGACGATCAAACTGTGGCATCGGGACACAGGTAAACTCATCTCCACCCTCGAAGGTCATGACGCATCGGTCTTGAGTGTGGTGTTCAGCCCCGACGGCAAAACCTTAGCCTCCGCCAGTGGTGACAAGACGATCAAACTGTGGCATCGGGACACAGGTAAACTCATCTCCACCCTCGAAGGTCACGGCGAATTGGTCAATAGTGTGGTGTTCAGCCCCGACGGCAAAACCTTAGCCTCCGCCAGTTGGGACCAGATGATTAAACTGTGGAATTTGGATCTTGATGATTTACTAGCGCAGGGTTGCAGTTGGCTGAAGGGTTATTTGATTAGTCATCCTGATGCGCGGACGGTTTGCGGAAGTGGCGAGTGGGAAGTGGGGGATGCGCCCTGACTTTTCACGTTATGTGGAAAAGTTAACGCGAAACCTAACCCCCTAACCCCCTTCCCTACCAGGGAAGCTACCGTGTACACATAAGTCTTGTCAAGTTGCCTCATCACGTTTTGATCCCCCCTAGCCCCCCTTGAGAAGGGGGGAAAATTTCTTAAAGTCCCCCTTTTTAAGGGGGATTTAGGGGGATCAAATTATTTGTGTGTACACTATTGTACGTGTGCTTCACCGTAAGGATATTTACCGCTACTTCCCATAAATGCAGAGTAAAAAAATAGATGCGATGCCTGCGACGAGGGAAGCGATGCCTGCACCGAAACCACTTAAAATACATCTAGAGATTATTGGCTCATGGCAATAGAACCAAAGAAATTCATTACACTGAATCCCCAATTGTAAATCCTGAGTTCTGAGTTAATTATTAGCAGTTCTCAAGCCCTCAAGCTTTTCAATTCGGTAATTCTGAATTTCATTCTGCGAGACCACCTCAGACCGCAGCAGCTTGATTTCAGATGTGATTTCAGTGACACGGTTACCGATGGTAAACCCCCCACTAACTAAATAAAGTC
>NZ_CAWQOY010000101.1:0-68526 GCF_963896525.1 Nodularia sp. LEGE 04288 | reverse complement strand
GAGAAGAAGAGTGCTATTTATTTTGTTTCAAACTCCCCCCCGCTCCCTGCGCCCCGCTCCCCTGCCTCTTCTTTAAGGATTGACGTTAATTCTTCCTTGGCATACCAGCTTACCAGGGATCAAACTGAGTTCTTGAATATCAACATCTGAGCCAAGATCCAGATTGTAACTATGCTCATCTTCTAAAAGTGGGACATCATTTTGAATGACTTGGATCTTTTCTAGCTTCAACTCATGACCGCTGATTAAGTCTAATTTAAAATAAATTTCCAGAGGTGTGGGTTCGCTGGCTGGTGATAGAATGGACTTAAGTATAATTTCATTATTACCAATTACTATTTTTTGCCAAGAGATTGCAGATTTTAAAGAGTTTTCTGGTAAGATTTTAAACAACACATCATTTAAAGCGGTAGATAATAGTTCAGATGATAGAGAAGTATTGAGATCCTTTTCCTCTATGAGGAGATTACCAATTACTGGTACTATTTCTAATAGTCTTAGTTGTTGCCCCTTGAGTATTGAGCCGATATTCACCTGAATATTTTCTGCTACGAGTTGAATTCGGGTAATATGAAGGCCTTGATACACGGCATCACTGGCAATAATAGATACCCAAGGAATAAAACCTGAGAGAAGTTGGCGATCGCTCGCTTTAATCTCGACTTCTAACTGCGATACTTCGCTAACTTGTGATTTCAACCAAAGCTTGAGCGCTGCTGTCAGTACCTTTGTAATTATGCGGATTTTGTGTGAATTTTTAGTTGGGGAATTTTTATCAGGCATTTCACCACTCTATTGATGGGTATTTGCTCAACCACTAACGGAACTGAAATCAGCTTTAAATGTAACATTGATGACTGCTCAACACAAAGCATAAATATTATGATTATTATCTAAAAACTGCAAACCATACATCAGACCATACACAGTAATTCCAACATGGAGGCACGGTTACAAAAAATTCTAGCCCAAAGGGGTATTGCCTCACGTCGCGAAGCTGAAGAAATGATTCGGCGATCGCGTGTGCGGATAAATGGGGTATTGGCACATTTAGGTCAAAAAGTTGACCCAGAACGAGACAACATTTCAGTTGATGGTAAGCTAGTTTCGTTTCAGCAGCGGCCGCCCTTAATATATTTATTGCTACACAAGCCAGCAGGGGTAGTTTCCACTTGCTACGACCCTCAAGGAAGAAAAACAGTTTTGGATTTACTCCCCCAAGAATTAAGCAAAGGTTCAGGTTTACACCCAGTTGGTCGTTTAGATGCAGAATCTACAGGAGCATTAATTCTGACCAACGATGGCGACCTGACATTTGGACTCACCCACCCCAGCCACCGTATTCCTAAGACTTATCAGGTTTTAGTCAAGGGACATCCTGACGCAGCAGTTCTAGAAATGTGGCGTAAAGGTGTAGTCTTGGATGGGAGAAAAACACATCCCGCAAAAGTGCGGCTAATAGAAATTTTGGCAAAAAATAGCCATTTAGAAATAGTTTTGAAAGAGGGAAGAAATCGACAAATTCGCCGTGTAGCCCAACAGTTAGGATATCCAGTAATTAGGCTGCATCGTACTTCCATCGGTTCAATTCAATTACAAATGCCAAAATTACCCTTTCTAGCTGAGGGTAACTATCGTTTTCTTCAAGATGCTGAAATTATCTGTTTGAAAGAGTTTATTAAGCATCTACCAATTAAAGTTCAGCTGAGGTCAGGAGCGCAAAAAAAGCATGAAATGGCTAAAAAATAAACAGGACAAACTTTCATTAAAACAACAACAAGCGAAAAAATTGGCAGAACTGGGCGATCGCCTGTGCGCTTCTCGTCAAGAACAAGCTTTATCACTAGAACAAATGGTAGTTCTGACCAAAATTCCTCAGAAGTTATTACAAGCCATTGAACAAGGTCAATTAGATGATCTGCCAGAACCAGTTTATCTGAAGGGTTTAATCAGGCAATTTGCTGATGCATTAGATTTTAATGGCGTGGATTTTGCCAGTAGTTTTCCTCTCGGTGATCAACCAATAAATTCACGGATAACCAAGAAAAAACACTCAAAGAGTGTACTACGTCCTCTGCAAACGCAGTCCATGACTCCACTCCGTCCTGTTCATCTTTACTTCCTTTATATTTTTGTCATTGTATGTTCTGTAAGTAGCTTATCTCATGTACTGAATAATAATGGTCTGAGCGACAGCAATCAACAGCTAGGGCTAGAAACTGTGTTAAAACCAGACCCAAATAACTTAAATTCTCCAGCATCAACCAAGTTACAACCTGTTAGCGATAACTATTATTCCAGTAATAACAGTCAGTCAGTACAGATTGGTGTCACCTTGAAAGCATCATCCTGGATTCGTGTAGTTGCTGATGGAAAAACCGAGTTTGAAGGTGTTCTCCCCAAAGGAACTCAGCGCACATGGAAAGCCCAAGACGAAGTAACGGTGAAAACTGATAATGCGGGTAGTGTGTTCATGAGTGTCAATCAGGAACAAGCGCAGCTGATGGGAGAACCGGGAAAAGAGAGAGAGATTAAGATAGGTGCTAAACCTAGACCTTGAGGAGGACAGAGGAATGTACCCCACCTCAAACCCCTCCCAGCCAGCCCAGAGTGGAGAGAAAGCCGCGTTTTTGGGGAGTTCCGGGCTTAATTAAGTGATCAAACGGAGTTGATTAACATCACTCCTTGCTTGTTGCTATTTACCCTGCGGTGCGCGTCCATAGAGTTGGGTGAGATTTTTCAGGCGATCGCCTAATTCCGATGTTAAAATTGACGGCTGATAACGCCAATCCCAGTTACCCTCAGCAGTACTAGGAAAATTCATCCGCGCCTCGGTTCCCAAACCTAAAATATCTTGCAAAGGAATAATTGCTTGATTGGCGATCGAACTCAAAGCTAGTCGAATCACATCCCAGTGGATACCTTCCGGAGTGATACAACCTAAATAAAGTAGTAAATTGCGCTTTTCCCAATCATTAGCTTGATTGAACCAGCCTACAGTTGTGTCATTATCGTGAGTTCCCGTATAAACTACAGCATTACGTGTGTAGTTGAAAGGTAAAAATGGATTACCGGGATCAGAACCAAAAGCAAACTGCAAAACCTTCATACCGGGAAATTCATACTTGTCCCGCAATGCTTCTACTTCTGGGGTAATCACCCCCAAATCTTCCGCTAAAACGGGTAAAGTACCCAATTTATTCTTAATCGCATCAAATAACTCATCTCCTGGAGCCTTCATCCACACTCCATTCATAGCTGTTTCTTCTCCTCGTTCCACAGCCCAGTAAGCTTCAAAGCCCCGGAAATGGTCAATGCGAATTACATCTATATAATCCAGCATTGCTTCAAAGCGACCCAGCCACCACTTAAAGTCTTGTTTTTGTAATTCTTCCCAGTTATAAACCGGATTTCCCCATAATTGACCAGTTTCACTAAAGTAATCTGGTGGAACTCCCGCCATTAAAGCCGGTTCTCTAGTCTCTTCATCTAGACAAAAGATATTCGAGTGCGCCCACACATCAGCGCTATCTTGGGCTACATAGATAGGAATATCGCCAATAATGTAAATCCCACTCATGTTCGCATAGGATTTGAGTTCGGACCACTGGCGGAAAAATTCAAATTGGACAAACTTATAATAAAAAATTTCAGCGGTTAATTTTTCCCTAGCTTCATCCATTGCGGCTGATTCACGCTTGACAAGTTCCGCCTCCCAAGTATGCCAACTGGTATTATTATGAGCATCTTTCAGCGCCATAAATAAAGCGTAATCATCGAGCCAATAGGCTTTGCTGTCACAAAAACCGGCAAATGCGGTTTTTTGTAAAGGTGTTGCTTTAACTTGAAAATTTTCGCAAGCTTTTTTGAGGAATGCAGTCTTGATTGAGTTTACTTGGTCGTAATCTACCTGAGAGTCGTTAAATCCTGGTAAATTAGCAAAGTCTTCTTCAGCTAGTAAACCTTGCTCTTGCAGTTTTTCTGGGCTGATGAGCATGGGGTTTCCCGCCATTGCTGAATATGCAGCATAGGGAGAATTACCGTATCCAGTCGGACCTAAAGGTAATACTTGCCAATATTGCTGGTAACTTTCTCTGAGAAAATCAATAAATTTATAGGCTTCTAAGCCTAAATCTCCAATACCAAATCGACTGGGAAAAGATGTAGGATGCAGCAAAATACCACTGGATCTAGGAAAAGGCATATTTAACTTCAAATATAGAAACAAGCGATCCCATAGAATCTATCATGCTCAGGTCAGCATTGAAAGCTGTCGCCAGATGGAAGTATATGGCGAATTGAGGCAGATTTTCCCCAATGACCAATGACTAATGACCGAAATTTAAAATTTTCACCCCCCTAGATTTATCTGTGGAGTCAATCCCAAATCCCAAATCTAAAATCTAAAATTGTATGACTTATAGAAATCCTGCACCGACGGTGGATATCATCATTGAGTTGGTGGATCGACCACATCGACCGATAGTGTTAATTGAGCGTCACAATTCACCTTTGGGTTGGGCTATTCCTGGTGGTTTTGTGGATTATGGTGAGGCTGTGGAAGTGGCGGCGCGGCGGGAAGCTGAGGAAGAAACGGGTTTGCAGGTGGAGTTAATTGAACAGTTTTTGGTCTATTCTGACCCTAAGCGCGATCGCCGTCAGCATACTATCAGTATTGTGTTTTTGGCAACAGCATCGGGTGAACCAATGGCGGGTGATGATGCTAAGAATGTCGGGGTTTTTGAGTCTTGGCGTGTGCCGAGTAATTTATGTTTTGACCACGATCGCATTCTGCGGGATTATTGGCAATATCGGCATTATGGGCTGCGTCCGAGGTTGGGTTTTGATTGACGAACCGCCAAGTCGCCAAGTACGCCAAGAAAAGAGATAATTTCTGCGATTATACTGGGTTGGTGGTATTTTAGGGTGCGTTATGGATGCTGAGGAATTGTTGGAGAAATATGCACAAGGTCATCGGGACTTTAAGAGTGCAAATTTAAGAGGAGTAGACCTCAAAGGTGCTGATTTAAGTGGAATAGACCTAAATGGTGCTGACCTAATGGGTGCTGATTTAAATGAAGTTAACCTCAGCAAAGCAAATCTTCAAGGCACAAACCTCACTAGAGCATCTTTGACGGGTGCAAATTTAAGTTGTTTGCAGGAAAGTGCTTCTGCAAATTTCAGTTGGGCAGATTTGAGTGGTACTGACTTGAGTCAGGCGAAGCTGGGTAGTACAAACTTTAGTAGTGCCAACCTTGATAGTGCCAACTTAAGTGGAGCAAATCTAAGTGGCGCAAACTTTAGTAGTGCCAACCTGGATACTGCTAACTTAAGCGGAGCAAATCTCACTGGAGTTAAATTTATTAATGCCAACTTGGATAATACTAATTTGAGTGATGCTACGGTACAATCAGCAAACTTAACTGAAGCATCTTTTAAAAACGCAAACTTTGTTAGAGCGAAACTTACGGGTTCTAATTTTAGTGGTGCTAATTTGCTTGGGGCTGATTTCAGTCAAGCAATCCTAATAAACGTCACGCTCAAAAATGCCAATTTACAGCTAACCAAGATTCGGGGCGTTAATTTATGCAACGCCGATTTGTCTGGGATGAATCTGGCTGAGGCTGATTTACGTGCTGCTAACCTTAATGGCGTAAATTTCAAAAAAGCCTATCTTCAAGGAATAAACTTAGATAAAGCAGAGTTGCAAAAAGTAGATTTGACGAAAGCGAATCTGAATGGAGCCAGCCTCAGAAAGGTAGACTTAACTGGAGCAAATATCTATGGAGCCAGCTTTAAAAATGCTGACCTCACGGGTGCGATAATGCCTGATGGGGAAGTTTACCAGCCGACAACCTCTGAAGGGGAAATTGGTCAGGCGGAAACATTATTAGAAAAAGTGATATTTATGACTCGTGAAGTAATTCGCACAGATAACGCACCAGCTCCAGTGGGACCATATAATCAAGCGATCGCTGCTTCGGGTAAAATGATCTTCGTAGCTGGTCAAATTGCCATTGACCCCCGCCTCGGTGATGTCGTCTACACGGATGACGTGAAAAAGCAAACAGAGCAAGTAATGGCTAATCTGGAAGCTATTCTGACTGCATCTGGTGCTAGCTTTGCCGATGTGGTCAAAACCACAGTATTTTTAGCTGATATGAATGATTTTGCCGCAGTGAATGCGGTTTATGCTCTATCTTTTCCCGAAGAAACCGCTCCAGCGCGTGCTTGTGTGCAGGTGTCACGTCTGCCAAAGAATGTTTTAGTAGAAATTGATTGTATTGCAGTCATCTGAAAATTTGGTTTTGATTAACGAACCGCCAAGTCGCCAAGTACGCCAAGAGAATAGAGAATTTCTGCGATTATACTGGGTTGGTGGTATTTTAGGGTGCTTTATGGATACTAATGAATTGTTGGAACAATACGCACAAGGTCAACGGGACTTTAATAGTGCAAAATTAAGCAGTGTAGACCTCAAAGGTGCTGATTTAAATGATGTTAACCTGAGCAAAGCAAATCTTCAACAAGCAAATCTCACTAGAGCATCTTTGACAGGTGCAAATTTAAGTTCTTTGCAGAACGGTTATAATGCAAATTTCAGCTGGGCAGATTTGAGTGGTACTGACTTGAGTCATGCGAACGTGAGTAGCGCAAACTTTCGTCATGCCAATCTTGATAGTGCCAAATTCAGTCAAACAAATCTAAATAGCGCAAACCTAACTAATGCATCCTTGAAAAATGCAATTCTTGTAAGAGCAGACCTCACAAGTGCTAATTTGAGTGGAGCTAACCTGGCTGGGGCTGATTTGAGTCAAGCAACTCTAAAGAGTGCGACGCTCAAGAATACGGATTTCCAGCGAACCAAGATTCGAGGTGTTGACTTATCTCAAGCAAGTTTGTTTGGTGTAAATATGGCTAACGCGGATTTAGAAAGAGCCTGTTTGTCAGATGCAAATTTAATGATGGCAAACTTTGATGGTGCAAATCTAAAAAAGGTGAATTTAACTGGAGCAAATATTTACGGTGCTACCTTCAAAAATGCAGACCTCACTGGTGCAATAATGCCTAATGGGGAAGTTTACCAGCCGACAACCTCTGAGGGGGAAATTGGTAAACAAAATACATTATTAGAAAAAGTGATATTTATGGCTCGTCAAGTAATTCGTACAGATAACGCACCGGCTCCAGTTGGACCATATAATCAAGCGATCGCTGCTTCTGGTCAAATGATCTTCGTAGCTGGTCAAATTGCCATTGACCCCCGTCTCGGTGATGTCGTCTACACGGATGACGTGAAAAAGCAAACCGAGCAGGTAATGGCTAATATGGAAGCTATTCTGACTGCATCTGGTGCTAGCTTTGCCGATGTAGTCAAAACAACAGTATTTTTAGCTGATATGAATGATTTTGCCGCAGTCAATGCGGTTTATGCTCAATCTTTTCCGGAAGAAACCGCCCCAGCGCGTGCTTGTGTGCAGGTGTCACGTCTGCCCAAGAATGTTTTAGTAGAAATAGATTGCATAGCCGTTATCTAAAAACACTCTTGCTCCCCTCCTCGCTTGCGGGGAGGGGTTGGGGGTGGGGTTTCTGGGTTTCCGCGTTGAGCGATCGCCTTGAGAAAAATTATCAAATTTAGGCGATGGGCAAAGCCCCGCCAAAGGCGATCGCACATCAGAAAAAACACTAAATAAATACTTATTAAATTTCTCAATAAAAAATCACAAATTTACCAGCAGATTCAGCCAAAATTGCTATGGCGTATAACTGGCGGCTCTTCTTTGCTATCCTCGGCAAAGTGCTTGTCCATAATTTTAGGAACTTGTGTAGATGGAATGCGACTATAGCGGGTTTTGTCTGGCATCACTATATTAGGCCCAGCCTTGCAGTTCTTCATACAGCCAGTACCTTTAATAGTTACTTTATCTTCCAAACCGCGATGACTTAAAGCCGCCTCCAATGCTTGACAAACTGCTTTACCACCACGTTTCATGCAATCAGACTTTTGACACACCAAAATTGTGTCTTTATTTTTACCTGATTTGTCCTTAGCGGTTTTCATTGCTGGGGGTTCCTGTATTGGGGTAACAGTTGCGACTTTCCCTATCTCAGGACGTGCTGCCATCACACGCTCGGCTTTTAATGTCACCTTATCCTTTTTTATATCATGCTTCTTGTAGCCCACAACTTGTAACCAAGTCCCTGGCGCTAAACGCAAATCAAAAGCCATGCGTAAATGTTTAGCGAGTTTAACATAGCATTCACCATCGGCAGTGCCTAATAACAAACCTTTGACCTTGTAGCCATCTTTAATTACAAAATCGACAAACCTTCCTTCCAGGCAAAATTCTGAGATATCTGTACTATAGGATGCATTCATTTTTCTTAACCTCCTGTTAACTAACTGAGTCTGAATATCTGTTATACGTCAAAACTTCAAAACTTTCGGTAGCGGCCTTTCCAACAGTGTTCAAGATTCCCAATCAACTCTTGACGAGGTGCTGTTAATTGCTGCATTACAGACCACAATTGAACAACTGTTAAAGGGTTGTTAATCTCCACCCGCAATGGCTGGTTAGCCTCACACCAACAGGGAATATCTAACTCCTGTAAGCGTTGATAGACTTGCCATCGGTCAGCCCAGTCCACCCCTACCCCGACGACAAAATTTTTCTCGATTTCTGAACTTAACGATTTCAAGCGACTAGCCCTCAACGTGCGACTAAATTGCAGTAACTAAATTGTTTTGACCCCCTAATTCCGAGAATCTTTGGGAGTACTACCTCTTTAAACCAGCATACCTTAAGTGCAAACAATTCTCAGTTACATAAATAAAAAATATCAAAACTTTGTCATAATTTCCGGTTATGAATCTGAAATTCGGGAGGAGGGAGTAGGCTTCGCCGAAGGTCTGAACGGCTATAGCCAGTGTGGAAAGTGTCAAAACACAAGGTAGATTCTTCCCCAATACCCCCAAATGGATGAAAAATACCTTTTTTGCTCATGCAGAACAGAAAAGTTTGGGGATTTGAAGTTTAAAGGTTTTGATGAAGCGGATCTCAGTTTTGCAAATTCCGGCTCCCTCTCCTTAGTAACTACGGTGTACACACAAGTCTTATCAAGTTGCCTAACAGCGTTTCGATCCCCCCTAACCCCCCTTGAGAAGGGGGGAATTGGAATTAAAGTCCCCCTTTTTAAGGGGGATTTAGGGGGATCAGATCACTTGTGTGTACACGATAGCTCCTTAGTAAGGAGAGGGTTGGGGTGAGGTTTTATCAAGCTCACACAAAAAGTCAGATGCTGGCATTTTGATGTTTATAAAATAGTTTCAAATTATTCTCATTAGGAAAAATAAAACATTACATAATGGGGCTGAAATTATCTTACTTAAGAGGAATAATTGCTATTTTAGAGACAGAAAAATTTAATTTATTAGATATTAATTAAGCTTGCTTTTATTTTTTAAATGTTAAGATGTAAAAGATAAGCAGTTAAATGTCACTACTGTTAAAAACCGAGGAGAACCATGTCTGATACACAAACCTTATTACAAAACTTTGGTCAGGTTTATGACAATCCTGTATTGCTAGATCGCAGTGTAACCGCTCCAGTTACTGAAGGTTTTAACGTTGTATTAGCGAGCTTTCAAGCACTATTCTTGCAATATCAAAAGCATCATTTTGTAGTGGAAGGTGCAGAATTTTACTCACTGCATGAGTTCTTTAGCGACCACTACGAGCAAGTACAAGATCATATCCATGAAATTGGCGAGCGGTTAAACGGACTGGGTGGTGTACCAGCTGCTAGTTTCAGCAAGTTAGCAGAATTAACCTGTTTTGAACAAGAACCCGATGGCGTATATTCTTGTCGCCAAATGGTAGAAAATGACTTAGCCGCAGAACAAGCCATCCTCAACGTTATTCGTCGTCAAGCTTCTCAGGCTGAAAGTTTAGGCGACCGGGGTACACGCTATCTCTACGAGCAAATTCTGTTAAAAACTGAAGAAAGAGCTTACCACTTAGCGCACTTCCTCGCTAAAGATAGCTTAACTTTAGGATTTGTCCAACCTGCTCAAAATTAGTCCGTTGATAATTCCAGGTTAGTGAAGTCTACACTGAGGAAAGAGTTGGCAGACTTAAACCTTAAAAAAATCTAAAAATGGCAGGGGTATGTGATTACTCTCTGCCATTTTTAATGTCAACTCGTTTTCTGATGAGAATATACCAAATTAGCTTGTGTAAGTAGGCTTAGTTTTTGTAGACTCAGGTCTTGGTTACTGTGGGGAAAGCAAGCACAGTCTTAGCTAAACTTGGTATAAATAAAAAGACACATGAAAAACATTATCTAGGTAAGCAATAAACATGAGAAAATATTGTCAATGAGCTATTCAGAAAATATTTCTATTAAGTTAAGATGTAGAAATTAAACTGTCAGTAAAATTTTGATGCGAAAAGAATTAATTATTTGATTATATAGTTAGTTTTAATTACAAATATTTGCTAATAAACAGCATATAGTTACTGAGAATTAATCAAAATTGTTTATACAATAAATTACAATCCAAAAGATACCCGACTTCTTCAAGAAGTCGGGTATCTGAGCCTCTCAGTTGAGGGAATGAGGTAAACCGAAGAAATCAGCAGAGGTGGGCTAATTATTCGCCTGTTATAGCAACCGCCAAGGTTGTTAGGACATGGCAAAAGCCTAAAATCCAGTCACAGCGAGTCTTTCACTTTTGACTTTAGCTATACCTTTCCCGCTCAGTCGGGATGGCGATATCTACAACGGGCTGCGCCGACGCTTATAGCACTGATACACTGTGACACTCCCCGCGATAAATCGACGGGGATTCTTAGTTCATCGACGTGCCTTAAAATTGTCTATCCTTGCGGCAATACTTAAACCTGATACCCGTTCAATAGAACCAAGTATCTAGTCTAATTTAAACAACTCCAGTGGGCTTCATCTCCCTAAGCGTTGGAGAATAATTCTCCAGTTCCGGTATGCCCTACCGTACTTTAATTCAATTAATAGTTTGATTTACTGGATTGAATGCTCATTGGCATCCTGGCTTTTTTTATCGTGGTATTTCGCTACCCACTATCCATTGTTTTTTCCTAGCCAGTCGTTTTGGGGTTGGTTATCCATTTGTGCTAGCGGTTATTCTACCTGTGGCATAATTACATTGTACCCTCAAATGTTCGTGTATGTCTAGGGAGAAATCAATTAAGGTTAGGCTATCTCAGTATGAGCTTCAGCAGTTAAAACAAGAGGCTGAAAAACAAGGGGTAGGAATGTCTGATATTCTCAGGAAGTGTATAGCTCAATTCCCAAAGCCGTCGTAGAACGACGGGGCTTTAAACCCAACTTTTCGGTAATTACGGCAGTTTCCCTGATCAAATAGCTGGCGTTCCAGATGAGAAAAATCAAGGTCTGTGCTATCTCAAACCTGGAAAACTTAATAATAAATAATATGACCGAGGGTAAAGACCCTTAAAATAATCAAGATTTGTATTCTCTTACTCAAACCCAAATACTATGCCCCGCCGTCAAGATATACATAAAATACTGCTGTTAGGCTCTGGTCCTATTGTCATAGGACAAGCCTGTGAATTTGACTATTCTGGGACTCAAGCCTGTAAAGCCCTGCGAGAAGAAGGCTATGAAGTGGTGTTAATCAATTCTAACCCCGCAACGATTATGACCGATCCAGAAACGGCTGATCGTACCTATATTGAGCCGCTAACACCGGATTTCGTGGAAAAAGTCATTGCTAAAGAACGTCCTGATGCTTTGCTACCCACAATGGGAGGACAAACTGCGCTCAATCTGGCTGTAGCCTTGGCGAAAAATGGCGCTTTAGATAAGTATAACGTGGAGTTAATCGGCGCTAAGTTACCAGCGATTGAGAAAGCCGAAGATCGTAAACTGTTTAACGAGGCGATGGCTAAGATAGGCGTGGCTGTGTGTCCTAGTGGTACAGCTTCATCTTTAGCAGAATCCAAGGCGATCGCACAAAAAATTGGTACTTATCCCCTAATTATCCGTCCTGCCTTTACAATGGGTGGTACTGGTGGGGGTATCGCCTACAACAAAGAAGAATTTGAAGAAATGGCACAGGTAGGTATTGATGCTAGCCCTGTTTCTCAAATTCTGATTGACCAATCTTTACTCGGTTGGAAAGAATACGAATTAGAAGTGATGCGCGATTTGGCAGATAACGTTGTGATTATCTGTTCCATCGAAAACATTGACCCTATGGGTATCCACACAGGGGACTCCATTACCGTCGCTCCCGCCCAAACTCTGACTGATAAAGAATATCAGCGTCTGCGGGATATGGCGATTAAAATTATCCGCGAGATTGGGGTAGAAACTGGCGGTTCTAATATCCAATTTGCTGTGAATCCCGTGAATGGGGATGTGGTAGTCATTGAGATGAATCCTCGTGTTTCGCGGAGTTCCGCTTTGGCTTCTAAAGCTACTGGTTTCCCCATTGCGAAAATTGCGGCGAAGTTAGCTGTGGGTTATACCCTGGATGAAATTAAAAACGATATCACCAAGCAAACCCCTGCATCCTTTGAGCCGACTATTGACTATGTAGTTACCAAAATTCCCCGCTTCGCTTTTGAGAAGTTCCCCGGTTCTGACCCGGTGCTGACCACTCAAATGAAGTCGGTGGGTGAAGCGATGGCTATTGGGCGGACATTTAATGAATCTTTCCAAAAGGCGTTGCGTTCCTTAGAAACTGGACGCGCTGGCTGGGGTTGCGACCAAGCCGAAAAGTTACCCAGTGGTGAACAAATTCGCGCGCAACTACGAACACCTCATCCTGACCGGATTTTTTCGGTGCGTCATGCTTTACAACTGGGGATAAGTACGGAGGAAATCTATGAACTTACGGCTATTGATCCGTGGTTCTTGGATAAAATGCAGCAAATGCTGGATGTGGAAAAGTTCCTGAAGCGGACTCCTTTAAAGCAGTTGACAAAAGAGCAGCTTTATGATGTCAAACGGGATGGTTTTAGCGATCGCCAAATTGCTTTTGCAACTAAAACTACTGAAGATGAAGTTCGCAGTTACCGCAAACAATTAGGTGTTATTCCAGTTTACAAAACTGTGGATACCTGTGCGGCTGAGTTTGAAGCTTTTACTCCTTACTATTACTCCACCTACGAAGACGAAACCGAAGTCTTACCCACAACCAAGCCCAAGGTGATGATTTTGGGCGGAGGTCCGAACCGCATTGGACAGGGAATTGAGTTTGACTATTGTTGTTGTCACGCCGCTTATGCTTTGAAGAAGGCGGGTTTTGAGACAATTATGGTCAATTCTAATCCTGAAACAGTTTCTACAGATTATGACACAAGCGATCGCCTCTACTTTGAGCCGTTGACCAAAGAAGATGTCATCAACATTATCGAAGCCGAAAATCCCGTAGGCATAATTATTCAGTTTGGCGGACAAACACCCCTAAAATTGGCGGTTCCTTTAGAACAATTTCTCAAAAATAACCCGTCTCTCCCCACCAAAATTTGGGGAACATCCCCAGATTCTATCGATATGGCGGAAAATCGGGAACGATTTGAGAAGATTCTCAATCAGTTAAATATTGCTCAACCGCCGAATGGAATTGCTCGCAGTTATGAAGATGCGCTGATTGTGGCGAAACGCATTGGTTATCCGGTGGTTGTGCGTCCTAGTTACGTGTTAGGCGGTCGGGCGATGGAAATCGTCTATTCTGATACGGAATTGGAACGTTACATGACCTTTGCGGTGTTGGTGGAACCAGAACATCCGATTTTAATCGATAAGTTCTTGGAAAATGCCATCGAAGTTGATGTGGATGCGATCGCCGATCATACCGGACGAGTGGTGATTGGTGGCATTATGGAACACATCGAGCAAGCGGGGATTCACTCAGGAGATTCTGCTTGTTCTTTACCGTCTATTTCCCTGTCGCCAGCAGTTCTGCAACAAATCCGCACCTGGACAGTGCAGTTAGCCCAAGCCTTATCAGTTGTGGGATTGATGAATATTCAATTCGCCGTTGTGGGCGCTCAAGGCTATTCTCCCCAAGTTTATATTCTGGAAGCCAACCCCCGCGCCTCGCGCACCGTGCCTTTTGTATCTAAATCTACTGGTGTACCTTTGGCAAAAGTCGCATCCTTGATTATGTCCGGTAAAACCTTAGAAGAGCTTAACTTTACCGAAGAAGTGATTCCATCCCATATTGCTGTCAAAGAAGCAGTATTACCGTTTAATAAATTCCCTGGAACTGATACAATATTAGGCCCAGAAATGCGCTCGACTGGTGAAGTGATGGGAATCGACAAAGACTTTGGGCGGGCGTTTGCTAAGGCAGAATTAGCGGCTGGTGAGTTTTTACCCCTCAAAGGAACTGTATTTGTCTCCATGAGCGATCGCGACAAATCTGATGCCGTTAATGTAGTCAAAGAACTGATAGCATTGGGCTTCACGGTCATGGCCACATTAGGTACACGCCGTGTCCTCCAGGAAAACGGCTTAGATGTGGAGTTAGTCCTCAAACTTCATGAAGGTCGTCCCCATGTTCTAGATGCGATTAAAAATCAGAACATTCAACTGATCATTAACACACCTTCAGGGGAAGAAGCCCAAACTGATGCCAGATTAATCCGGCGCACAGCCTTAGCTTACAAAATCCCGATTATTACGACCATCGCCGGAGCCAGAGCGACTGTGGCCGCTATCCATTCACTACAGACTACTACTTTAGACGTAAAAGTTATCCAAGATTACTGCACGGTTCTAGACCTGGGCTAAAAGCTGAGAAAGTAGGAGGAGACTAGGCTTTACTCAGCCAGTTGGGGACTATGGGGGAAAATTAATCTGAAAAATCCCCCCCTCTTCTTTTCTTAATCTGCATTAAGCGGTATTTACAAGAAAAATTAAGCAATTATTATAGAAGCAGGATTATTGTTTCCATTGAGATATGTTAAGAAATATGAGGAATTATTTTCTTTGCCAGACAAAGATTATCAAGTCTGCTACAAGCAGAATGTCCCAGAAAACGGTAATGTAAGTCCTTTGGTAAAAGTCAGTGTCTTTTATTTAGAGGTTGGTAGTTGTGGATAAATTCGATCTCAGTAGTAAAGTCGGCTCTAGTGGTCGTCAGCAGAAATTATTTATGTCAGTAACCCCAGGAGTCTTCAAGTGTGATCTCTGTGGGTTGGGGAGAGCTAGAGCTATGCTGTAATGAATTGGCCGCAGTCCGACAATGGATAACGCCGATGCTGCGTGGTAAAAACAAACAGAAAATGTGATTTACAGTGGCTATTTTTGACATCGGTAAAGACATCAGCAAAATCCAGCAGACAAGGAAAGTTTTCCTCTGCATATGAACTGGAAAAGCTAAAAAAATCAGGGACACAGGTCTTTCCATTTTTTCTCATAAAGGTTACAATTATTAATATTCGACAATACATAAAGCTTTTGTTTACTACGTTTTATCTAACCTGAGACACTTGTGAAAAATGCAAAATCATCGTAGCGTCTAGCAGTCAAGACCTTAAATTTGATTAATATGAGCAGCCGACAACATCGGAGGCGTAAATTAACCACCTGAGCATGGGTTCTCAGTCTAACTGGGTAATACCCCGCAGCAGCATCTATCAGTGAATGACCCCACCGTCAAATCCATCATTACCACAGAGTAGCGCCATGAAGACCGCTCAGACAGCCACAGACCTCGTGCGGACTTACCTGCGTGAGATTGGCCGTGTGCCACTCTTAACCCACGAGGAAGAAATTTGCTATGGCAAACAGGTGCAATATTCCCGTATTTTGCATGAAGTCAGGGATTCTCTTGTCAACCAACTGGGTCGTCAACCGAGTCTAGATGAGTGGGCTATAGCCGCAAATTTAGAAGTAGCACAATTGAACGATGCGATCGCCGATGGTGAAATTGCGAAACGCAAGATGGTAGAAGCCAATTTGCGTCTAGTGGTATCCGTTGCCAAAAAGTATATTAAACGTAACGTCGATCTACTGGATTTGATTCAAGAAGGTAGTATCGGGATGCAGCGGGGTGTAGAAAAATTTGACCCGACCAAAGGCTACAGATTTTCGACCTACGCTTATTGGTGGATACGTCAAGCCATCACGAGAGCGATCGCCGAAAAAGCGCGAACGATCAGATTACCAATTCACATTACAGAAAAATTAAATAAAATTAAAAAGGCACAGCGCCAGTTATCTCAGCAACTAGGACGCGCACCTTCAGCTGCTGAATTAGCTGATGAATTAGAGTTGACACCAAAGCAGGTACGAGAGTATCTAGAAAGGGCGCGTTTACCTCTGTCCCTAGATTTGCGCTTGGGAGATAACTACGACACCGAACTGGGAGAAATGTTAGAAGATCCAGGCGCTTCTCCCGAAGAGTTTGTCATGCAATCTTCTCTATCTTATGACTTAGAGCGTCTGATGGAAGAACTCACCCCGCAACAAAAGGAAGTGCTGAAACTTCGCTTTGGGTTACTTGATGGACAAGCTCTAACTCTAGCAAAAATAGGTGATCTCCTGAATATTAGCCGCGAACGAGTCCGGCAAATTGAACGGGAAGCCTTAACCAAACTTCGCAAGTCCAAAGCCAACATGAACGAATATTTGGCGAGTTAACGTGTCGAGGAAGTCCCCATCCTCAATGTACTCATAGGGTGGGGTAGTGACGCTTTCGGCGACGATTACACCTCCGACCGATATCAACCGTTAGGTTGATCAGGGAGTGGGGTGGACAAGGAGTCGTCAATCTTGGAACTAGGCAGCCTGTCAATCCAATCCTCAACCAACTGCGTAACCGTTTTTTCTCTGTTTTCTGCATAGATTTTGAGTTTGGCTAATCTCTTCTCAGATATCCTTAAATTCAATCTTCCAGTTTTCATGAGTAGACGTACAATGTATGTCTATTTATGGTAATATATAAATGGTTGCTAACCCACCCGACCGGATTGAACAGACAGGCTAACTTCAAAGTAGTAGTAGTAAGATACTTGCCGCAGATAAATCGGTAGATCGGGGAAGGAACACTGTTAGCTGGTTGACTATTGTCGTAAATCCAAGCGGTGTTGTACAAGTAAACAATCAAACCGCCTGTGGTAGATGGGCGGCTGCCTGTGGACGCTGTGTAAGACCATGATCGGGTTTAGTCCCGAACTTCTATTGCTAGAAGTTCCTAACGTGGCGACGGCGGTTGAGACGGGAAACCCGAAAGACGAATAAGACCGTCGTTGTTGTAGTTGAAATTGGAAGCCCCTTTTTCAGCGAAGCAAAAAGGGGTACTTCACGCAGTAGAGACGCGATTAATCAGCCAGCGCTTTGTGGCGGTCAACTGGGGTCGCGTCTCGACAAAAAAATGCTTTGAGCGCAGATTGGGAAGTCAACAGCCTGCCGATGCCAAACTAATACTGTGTTGAGAGGAGAAAATACGCTCCTTGAGGTACGGTTACACCGACTTCAAACTGCGAATGACACTGTTACATTAATTGATAGGAATAGTTCATAGCCAGTTAAATTTTAGAAGAAACCAGGCATTTACTATTCAAGTTGCAAACACTACACTACAGCTAGTAGTGGTAGTACAGGAGGTACAACATGAGTAACAGATCCAATAAAGTCTCAGAATTTTTTAACGGTGAGTCAGAAACCAGTAACTTGCTATGGCAATACGTTAAATCCCTGAGTCCGGACACAGTTACCCAGCTATCCAAACCTACTTCTTCAGAAGTTTTTCAGGTGATGGAACGTAATATCATTGGATTATTAGGTAACCTACCTTCAGAACACTTCGACATCACAGTCACCACCAGCCGGGAAAGTCTTGGTCAGTTACTTGCTTCCGCGATGATTAGTGGTTATTTTCTGCGGAACGCCGAACAGAGAATGAATTTTGAAGCTGTTTTGCAAGGAACCGAAAATAATCATCACGA
The DNA here is from genome assembly GCF_963896525.1 of Nodularia sp. LEGE 04288. Taxonomy (NCBI): domain Bacteria; kingdom Bacillati; phylum Cyanobacteriota; class Cyanophyceae; order Nostocales; family Nodulariaceae; genus Nodularia; species Nodularia sp. LEGE 04288. The sequence continues at coordinate 50,560 of NZ_CAWQOY010000101.1, read as the reverse complement.
AATTGACTAAATAATCCCCAATGTCAGCTAAAAAATTCCACATTATTGGGTGGGGATTTCTTTACATTCATGGATAAACCCATTAAATTTAATTTCATGTAGAATTTTCAAAATCTAACTTTCCTGAAAATAAATGGCAAGCTCGGCAGAAAGTAAGTTTATTTTGCCGATTTTTGCTATTTTTTGGATTTTCAGTTGATCTAAAATTCAGAACTCGGTTTTCTTAACCCGGCAGAAACCCTGGCTGATTAGCAAATACTTGTTCTACGCCACCGATAATCTATGAGTGTAACTAGTTCTTTCCCACCCCACAAAATTATTGGTGTGGCTGTAATTTGGAACGACCATGAGCAAATTTTAATTGATCGTCGCCTTCCAGAAGGTGTAATGGGTGGTTTATGGGAATTTCCTGGTGGCAAAATTGAGCCTGGTGAAACCATTGAAGAGTGTATTCAACGGGAAATTCAAGAAGAATTAGCAATAGAAATTGAAGTGGGAAAGCATTTGATCACCATTGATCACACTTACACTCACTTGCGCGTCACTCTCACAGTGCATCACTGTCATCTAATTACAGGTATTCCCCAACCTCTAGAATGTGATGAAATTTGCTGGGTAAATTTGGAAGATTTGGAAAACTTTACTTTCCCCGAAGCTAATAGTCAAATTATCGCCGCCTTGAAGCAGGGAGCAGAAGAGGTAGGGGTGCAGGGTGCAGGGAGCAGGGGGGAGTAGAAGAGGCAGGGGTGCAGGGTGCAGGGAGCAGGGGGGAGTAGACGGTAACTTCCCAATGACTAATGACTAAATTCCGTAACAATGTATTAACTGAATCAGGTTGAGTCCCGCAATTTTCTACAATGGTTGCAGAGACTTTGATCAAGGTGATCAGCAAGCAAATGCCTAAAACCGTTACCGACGTGATGAGCCGTGACCCTATTGTTGTCCGGACGGAAACTCCACTGAAGGAAGCTATCCAAATTCTGGCAGAAAAACGCATCAGTGGTATACCTGTTGTGGATGATGTTGGTAAATTGGTGGGAATTATTTCCGAAACAGATTTGATGTGGCAAGAAACGGGAGTAACTCCTCCGGCGTACATCATGTTTCTTGATAGCGTGATCTATTTACAAAATCCTGCTACTTACGAACGGGAATTACACAAAGCATTAGGTCAAACTGTAGGTGAGGTAATGAGCAAAAATCCTGTGACTATTTCTCCAGAAAAAACCGTAAAAGAAGCGGCTCAACTGATGCATGATCGCAGCATTCACCGCTTACCTGTAATTGACAGCGCGAGTCAAGTTGTTGGTATTCTTACCCGTGGTGATATTGTTCGGGCAATGGCAGCTAGTTAATATGGTTATTGGTCATTATTCCCGAACTTTTTAGCTTTGGTTGTGACTGTTAATTATTCAGCTTTTTTAACACTTAAGAAAATTAGGACAAATAAATGAGTATTACTCCTGAGTCTGTAAAGCAAATGCTCAGTTCTGAAGATTTGGGCGATCGCTTGCGTGCAGTTAATCAAGCTCGTGACTTGGAACCAGCAAAGGCGTTTGAACTCATTCAAATTGCTATTGGTGACAGAAATTCGCGAGTGCGATACTCAGCAGTAAGTCAGATGGATACCCTGGGAAACCAAGATTTACAGTTATCTTTAGATGTCTTGCGTAGTCTGCTCAGTGACCCCGAACCTGATGTCCAAGCCGCAGCCGCAGACTGTTTGGGTGCATTAAAGCTACACGATGCTTTTGACGATTTGCAGCAACTCTACAATACAACCCCAGAATGGCTAGTACAATTCAGCATCATTGCCACATTAGGAGAGTTAGGCGATCCACGATCCTTTGAACTACTCAAACAAGCACTCTCGTCAGAAAATGAATTAGTCCAAACAGCTGCCATTAGTTCCTTTGGAGAATTGGGAGATATTCAAGCAATTCCCCTGTTAGCTCCCTTTGCTAGCAACTCCGATTGGCAAATTCGCTACAGAGTGGTCCAAGCATTGAATCATTTGGGTGGTGCAGATGCTAAATCGGTTTTAGAAACTCTCACTCATGATCAAGTTGAAGCAGTGGCAATTGAAGCTAAAAAATCTTTGCAATCAACTTGAATTCAAGTTAATATATACCATCACGGAATTTTAGTCGTTGAGCAAAAATTACTAGTGATTGCCAGAACTATTACTGTGTCTTATTAGAGCTATTAAAGTCACATCATAGATAACAGCCCAATCAATCTTAACGATTGGGTTTTTGTGTACTTTATAACAGGTATAATAATTTTAATAGCATCAAGACTAGAAAAATTTACACAAACTTAGTGTGATCTTTACTGCTTTTTTAAAAAAAATCTACAATTGCGTGTGATAATGTCGCTATGTCAAGCATAAGACTTTGCCCACAAGAAAATTTGGAGTTGAGTTTATACTATTTGTTAGTGTAGTATTTACTTAAATTTAGTTCTCATCAGGCAAAAGCTTGTGATTAACTAAATGAACTGTGTTTCTAGAACTGCATATCAACAGTATTCTTCCCAGAACCACGGCATTAATTTCTAAAGATGCGCCTAACTAGGCTATTCATAAAGATATAGCCTATTAATAAAGTGGCACAGGTGCAGTTAAACAAGGTGTATTTTTACCCTAAACTTTCGTATCAAACACAACTGTAAAGTTTTACATAGACAAAACCATGAAAACACTCAACAAGATCGGTATTGGCGCAGCCTTGGCTGCTGGCACATTAGCTTTCAGCACTGTAGGTATGTCCTCTGCTCAAGCATTCATTATTGGTGAAGTCAACTTAGCTGGCAGTGCCAATATATTGAATAGCGGTGACTTAGATCCTCTCTCCGAAGCAATTACATTTAGTAACGCTTTTATTTTGCCAGGAGCGCAAGGTAGCTTTGCTAGTTTGGCAGAATTAACTCCAGGAGAAGTAACATTAAGTAATGTTAGCCTAGATCGGACTGCCCCAACTGTATACACTGGTACAGCAGGCAATCCATTCATCTCCTTCGCTAATGGTTGGACATTCGAGATTGATAATCCTTTCACTGCTAGTAGAGATACAGTGGTTAACCCTGTCTTAGGTACTCTAACCAGCATAGATATGTCATTTACTGGTATGTTCTTTAATGATCAAGGTGCAAGTATCGGTGCAGGTCTTTTGACTGCTAACAATATCCAGAATGGTAGCTTTTCTGCTACTCTCACAGCGGCTAGAGTACCCGAACCTACAACCACCCTTGGACTTGCAGCTTTAGGATTGGGAGCATTCTTCAGCAGCAGCGTGGCTAAAAAGAAGAAAGCCTCAGCAAACGCTTAATATAAACCGTTTATAACCATAATTACCCAAATTTGGTGATGATGGTAGGTAAAGTTTATCTGGCGTACAGCTGCAATAAAAACTGTAGCTCGTAAATAACCAGCTACTTAGAGCAAATACAGTAGCTGGTTATGTATCCAAACTTATAACCCTATATACCCCTATGACTCGTCACAGTCGCAGGGGTATTTTAATTTGATTAAATAAATATATAACAGGAAATAAAATTTTGACTTGAGTCCAAAGGCACATAATCTGAAATTCTGTGATTTTTTGCTGGGTGTGACTGAGAAGAAAAAGCCCAATTTCTTGAATAAAGCAGGCTTTAGGCATCGAGCCTGAGAAAATGTCAAGAATTATGAAACCCCATAAACTTGAGGCCAAGTTGTGATTATGAAAACGACAACTGCGGCGATCGCCAAAACGCCTTGAATCAAATTTCCAATCAGCGACCCGACAATAATTCCGATACCAGCTTTAACGGCTAACCATAATTGACGACGATAAATAAATTCCCCAATAATTGCGCCCAGCAGAGGCCCTAATAAAATGCCTAACAAGGGTCCGCCGAAAGGTAGCGTTGGTAGTAAACCGAAAAAGCCCACGATTAACCCCACAATTGCGCCAATCTGTCCCCACTTACTCGCACCTGCTTTTTTTGCTCCTAAATAGCTAGCTAAAAAATCAACTCCGATGCTCAAGACTAAAACTAAAACTGTCACAATCAGTGGTGTTTTAATGGCTGCAAAGGAACCGCCCAGAACACCCCAAATAATAATCGAGGTTAAAATTAAACCGCTACCAGGAAGTCCAGGAACCACAGCACCGATGATACCCACCACCATGATCAGAATTAGTAGCCAATAAATAACTTGCATAAACTTTTAAATTTCCGCATCAGCTAGCAAAGAAGAATCGAGCGTCACTGCTAATTTGTCAGCAATTCCAGCAATCCATTGTTCATCTTGTTTGGTGTAACTGCGGGGTGCATTCGCTCCTAAAATCAAGACACCCTGATTACCAATTGGTTGACAAACTACACCTTGTGTATTTTCAGGTAAATAATCAAATTCGATTCTGCCTGGATACACATACAAAGCAACTAGATAAATTGGCTTTTGTGTTTCCAAGACTCGTTTTAAGATTGGCCCTGGTACTACTTCTGCTTTAGCAGCCAGAATACCGCGACGCAACAATATTTTGCCTTGATAGTAAACTATGAGCGATCGCGTCACCGTATTGGTCAATAATAAATGGGATGCCCAAGCTAATTCTGTTTTGACAGCTTCTGGTAAATCTGCTGCAAGTACGAAACCTTGCTCCCCAATTAGTTCTACAGTATCAGGCGATCGCGGTTGTACTTGCTGCCAAATTAAACCTGTTAAAATCAACACAGCGCTCAAAATTACACCCACTACATCCCCACGCGCTTGAGACTCCGTTAATTCTGGAGTCAGCAAACGGTTAATCAGTAAAAGTACAGCGCCTAACCCACCCACAACTAAGGGTAAACGCCGTAAAATTCGATTGGGATCAGATTTAGTCATTAGTCATTGGTCATTAGTCATCAGTCATTAGTCATTAGAAAATTTCTTCTTCCCCCCTATTCCCTACTCCCTACTCCCTACTCCCTATTCTTCCCCAGGTTCTATGATTCTCTGAAACAAATAGCCAGTACCTCTGGCGGTGAGAATTAATTCTGGGTTACTAGGATCATCTTCTAACTTTGCCCGCAAACGGGAAATATGGACATCTACGACACGAGTATCCACATGGCGTTCTGGTGTGTAACCCCATACTTCCTGTAAAATTTCGGAACGAGAAAACGCTTCTCCAGAACGGCTGACTAGCAACTCTAGGAGGCTAAATTCCATTCCTGTCAAGCGAATGCGCTCATCGCCTTTGTAGACTTGGCGTTTATTGGTATCTATTTTGATGTTACCAACATGAATCACCCCAGAGCTAGGTATACCAGAAGCTCCGGTTTTGTCTACTCGTCGCAGCACTGAACGAATTCGTGCTTCTAATTCCTTCGGGGAAAATGGTTTGACTACATAATCATCAGCGCCCAATTCTAAACCCGTGATGCGATCGGCAACGTCGCCCAAGGCTGTTAGCATAATAATTGGGACATCCGATTCCTTCCGCAATTCTTGACACACACCGTAGCCGTCAAGTTTTGGCATCATTACATCTAACACAACTAGGTCAGGTTCTGATTTGCGAAAGGTTTCTAGAGCTTCTTCTCCATCGCCAGCCGTTACTACATCGTAGCCAATCATGGAAAGGCGCGTTTCCAAAATCCGGCGAATGCTGGCTTCGTCGTCTACCACCAGGATTTTTTCTTTATGGCTTTCCAAGTTTCTCAGCGCTCCCTAACTAAAATTTCTCATGATTAATTTTTAATACCATAATATTAAGATATCATTCCATCAATTGATTGAGAAAAACCTGTATCTTTTAGTATTCCTGGATTCTAACTTTAGCTAAAACATTAAGTAAATATTAAGATTATTTAATAAATTTTAAGAATGGCAAAGCCTAAAACCTCTTTCATTTGTAACGCCTGTGGGGCAGAATCTTCTCAATGGTTTGGCAAATGTCCAGCCTGCGGTACTTACAACTCCTTAGAAGAGCAGATTTCCATCCAATCATCGGTAGACGTACCATCTAGAGGAGGAATTAGTAATTGGCAAGCAAATCAAAATAATGGCAAACCTGCTGCGAAACCAGCCAAAGCACGAGCTTCGCTGACATTTGATCAAATTACCGATCGCCAAATTGCGCGATGGGAATCAGGCTATGGTGAACTAGATCGGGTGCTGGGGGGTGGAATTGTTCCTGGTTCGATGGTTCTCATTGGTGGTGACCCCGGCATTGGTAAATCTACCTTACTGTTACAAGTATCAAATGCACTGGCGCAGAGATACCGTATTCTCTACGTAACTGGGGAAGAATCCGGACAACAGGTAAAATTACGAGCTTCGCGCTTGGGAGTATCCAAAATTCCTGATTTGCCTAGTAATGAGGATGATGAGCATAATGAGAACGGTAAAGTAGCAGCAGAAAGTCTTGATTTGCCTAGTAATGAGGATGAAGATCATGCTGAGAACGGCAAAGCAGCCGTCAAAATTCTGACTTCTGAAGAAATCGAAGAAGGTAAAAATGCAAACTTGTATGTATTACCGGAAACAGATTTAGAAGAGATTTTACGAGAAATTGATTCTCTCAGACCGAATTTAGCAGTAATTGATAGTATTCAAACGGTGTTTTTTCCAGCACTGACTTCTGCGCCAGGTTCTGTAGCCCAAGTCAGGGAATGTACCTCAGCCTTGATGAAGGTGGCAAAGCATGAAGATATTACCATGTTAATTGTGGGACACGTCACCAAAGAAGGTGCGATCGCCGGGCCGAAAGTTTTAGAACACTTAGTTGATACTGTATTGTATTTTGAAGGCGATCGCTTTGCCTCCCATCGATTGTTAAGAACAGTCAAAAACCGTTTTGGCGCAACTCACGAAATCGGCATCTTTGAAATGGTGGAACACGGACTGCAAGAAGTGTCCAATCCTTCAGAGCTATTTTTAGGTAATCGTGATGATCCTGCACCGGGTACAGCCATTGTCGTAGCTTGCGAAGGGACTCGCCCCATCGTGGTGGAATTGCAAGCGTTGGTAAGTCCTACCAGTTATCCTTCCCCCCGGCGTGCGGGTACAGGTATAGACTATAACCGCCTCGTGCAGATTCTCGCCGTGTTAGAAAAACGTGTCGGGATTCCCATGTCCAAACTAGATTCTTACGTCGCCTCAGCCGGTGGGTTGAATGTAGCAGAACCAGCAGTAGATTTAGGAATTGCGATCGCCATTGTAGCCAGTTTCCGCGATCGCATCGTCGATCCTGGGACAGTATTAATCGGTGAAGTTGGCTTAGGCGGACAAGTGCGCTCAGTGTCCCAAATGGAACTACGATTAAAAGAAGCAGCCAAACTGGGATTTAAACGTGCGATCGTACCCAAAGGGCAAAAATACCCTGACTATGACATCGAGATATTACCAGTCTCCAAAGTAATAGATGCAATTATCGCCGCCATCCCCCACCAAACCCTAGAAGCCAGCGACTTAGAACTGGATGAAGAGGAAGAGGAAGAATAAGGGAACACCAAAAAACAAATTCCCAAAAATTGTAGGGTGGGTTAGCGTAGCGTAACCCACCATCATCCATGAATTCCTCACCTAACTCTCTGCTCTGAAAATCGCACTTTTCCCGCGTGACAGCTTCCGTAGGCGGAATCAGCAGCAACTCCCAACTTTTCTGCCAAAAAAACCAGATTTTAACTGTGTCACAATAAATATCAATAAATCTACCGACTTTACCAATGGCGTGGAATCCAGGGCAAAAATTATTTGGTGGGCGCTACATAATCGAGAAACATCTGGGTGAAGGTGGTATGGGTATCACCTACTTAGCTAAAAATCTGAAGGGTGAACTGCGGGTAATTAAAACTCTGCGCGAAGAAATACTAAATAGAAAAGTTAAAGATAAACTCAAACAGGACTTCAAACAAGAAACTTTACGCTTGGCTTTATGTCGCCATCCTCACATTGTAGAAATAAAAGACTATTTTGATGAGGGTGATTTACCCTGTACGGTGATGGAATACATTGAGGGTGAGGATTTAGGCGAACGAATAGAAACAAAAGGAGCATTACCAGAAGCAGAAGCACTGCAATATATTAGGCAAATTGGTGAAGCATTGACTGTAGTTCACGAAAAGGGTTTGCTGCATCGAGATTTAAAGCCCAGTAACATTATGATCCGTGCAGGCAAGCCAGAAGCCGTACTGATTGATTTTGGTCTGGCGAGACAGTTTATTCCCGGTGCTGTTTTAGATCATACAGAGCATTTAACTCCTGGTTATGCACCACCAGAACAGTATTTATCTCAAGCAGAACGGGGAGAATACATAGACGTTTACGCCTTAGCGGCAACGCTGTATACTTTGCTGACTGGACAAAAACCCATTTCAGCATTTGAAAGACAGTACAACTACAACCTCAAACAACCCCAATATTTAAATTCCAGCATTAGCGACAGGGTGAATGAGGCAATTATGAAAGGCATGGAGCTTGACTACAAATCTCGTCCCCAGTCAGTGCGGGAGTGGTTGGATTTGTTGGCAATACCAAATAACTGGGAATGTGTTCACAATATTCTAGATATTTCTGGAGAAAGAGCCTTTAGCCCCAAGGAAGATATACACGCAAGTGTAGCTGGTAGGGTTATTCACTTGTTGTCGGCATCTACTGGTAAACTTATCCGCACCCTCTCTGGTCATTCCGACTGTGTTCGTTCCGTAGCCTTCAGTAGAGATGGGCAGTTTCTCGCTAGTGGTAGTTTTGACAAAACTATCAAATTGTGGAATGTGTCCACTGGCAAAGAAATTTACACACTCTCTTGTCATTCCAACCCTGTTCGTTGCGTAGCCTTCAGTAGAGATGGGCAGTTTCTCGCTAGTGGTAGTTTTGACAAAACTATCAAATTGTGGAATGTGTCCACTGGCAAAGAAATTTACACCCTCTCTGGTCATTCCCGCTTTGTTAATTGCGTAGCCTTCAGTAGTGATGGGCAGTTTCTCGCTAGTGGTAGTTTTGACAACACTATCAAATTGTGGAATGTGTCCACTGGCAAAGAAATTTACACACTCTCTTGTCATTCCAACGAGGTTTATTCCGTAGCCTTCAGTAGAGATGGGCAGTTTCTCGCTAGTGGTAGTGATGACAACACTATCAAATTGTGGAATGTGTCCACTGGCAAAGAAATTTACACCCTCTCTGGTCATTCCGACGAGGTTTATTCCGTAGCCTTCAGTAGAGATGGGCAGTTTCTCGCTAGTGGTAGTTTTGACAACACTATCAAATTGTGGAATGTGTCCACTGGCAAAGAAATTTACACCCTCTCTGGTCATTCCGACGAGGTTTATTCCGTAGCCTTCAGTAGAGATGGGCAGTTTCTCGCTAGTGGTAGTTTTGACAAAACTATCAAATTGTGGAATGTGTCCACTGGCAAAGAAATTTACACACTCTCTTGTCATTCCAACCCTGTTCGTTGCGTAGCCTTCAGTAGAGATGGGCAGTTTCTCGCTAGTGGTAGTTTTGACAAAACTATCAAATTATTGTGGAATGTGTCCACTGGCAAAGAAATTTACACCCTTTCTGGTCATTCCGAGTGTGTTAATTCCGTAGCCTTCAGTAGTGATGGGCAGTTTCTCGCTAGTGGTAGTGATGACAAAACTATCAAATTGTGGAATGTGTCCACTGGCAAAGAAATTTACACACTCTCTTGTCATTCCAACCCTGTTCGTTGCGTAACCTTCAGTAGAGATGGGCAGTTTCTCGCTAGTGGTAGTGATGACAACACTATCAAATTGTGGAATGTGTCCACTGGCAAAGAAATTTACACCCTCTCTGGTCATTCCGATGAGGTTTATTCCGTAGCCTTCAGTAGAGATGGGCAGTTTCTCGCTAGTGGTAGTCCGGGCAACACTATCAAATTGTGGAATGTGGCGACAGGCAAAGAAATTCAGACATTGAGTCATTTTGATAAAGTTTTTTCCGTCGCCTTTAGCCCCGATGGAGGTTGGCTAGCTGCTAGAGACAAAGGCGGAAATATTAAAATTTGGCGGCGATGTTAAAGTATTACCGTGGTTCAGTCAGTGGTCAATCAACTGATAGGAATGATCACGCAAAGGCGCATTCGTTTCTTCTTACTTCGTGTTCTTTGTTTCTTCTCCCAAAGGGAGAGGCTAGCGCCAACGTGGTTCGTGCAATAAGATAAACATAAAGATAGATATGCGATCGCCTAAAATTTGTCACCATTAATCACATGAACCGTTATTATTGAGCCTCATTCCTATGGACTTTGGCATTGGTGATTTATTCTGGATTTTCCTGCTCTTAACTTCCCTACAACCCCTCTGGCAAAAACGCCAAATAGAATCTCAGCGCCTACGCACCCTACACGGATTCCAGCAGGAACGCAAAAGTCGAGTAATATTACTGATACATCGCCAAGAATCCATCAGTTTATTAGGAATTCCCATATCCCGCTACATTACTATTGAAGACTCAGAACAGATATTACGGGCAATTCGCCTCACCCCGCCCGATGTTCCCATAGACTTGATTCTACACACCCCTGGCGGTTTGGTCTTAGCCACCGAACAAATCGCTAGAGCATTAATTCGACACCCTGCCAAAGTCACCGTTTTTGTGCCTCACTATGCCATGAGTGGCGGTACAATGCTTGCCCTCGCCTCAGATGAAATTATTATGGATGCCAACGCTGTCTTAGGGCCAGTTGATCCCCAATTAGGTAATTATCCGGCAGCCAGTATTTTAAAAGTGGTTGCAGATAAACCCATCGGTGATATTGACGACCAAACCCTAATTATGGCAGACCTAGCAGGCAAAGCAATTCAGCAGGTACAGCGCTTTGTCAGGACTCTACTGAAAGACAGCATACCCAAACAAAAAGTTTTACCAGAAGATATCGAACCGATTATCGAAGCCTTAACAACAGGACGCGTCACCCACGACTATCCAGTCACCGTTGAGGAAGCAACAGAAATGGGGTTGCCCATAACCGTCGGGCTACCCCTTTCTATTTACAAACTCATGGATTTGTATCCACAACCACAAGGAGGACGACCCAGCGTCCAGTACATTCCCATGCCCTACAATGACCGTCGTCCCCTATTACCCTCGCCCAAAGGCAGACCAATGGAAGAACCAAATCAGCGCTCTTGAGGTTGTAGGCTAGAATTCATCTAATTTGCATAACCATGTGTCTTGAACCTTTTGTGGGGTGGGCATCTTGCCCGCCCTAACTATGCAAGTTAAATGGAATAGCTTGACTATTTTGTTAGCGCTTACGGTGTTGGTGTTGGCGTTGGTGTTGGTGTTGGCGTTGGTGTTGGTGTTGGTGTTGCTCTCGGTGTTGGTGTTGGTGTTGGTGTTGGTGTTGGTGTCGGCGTTGCTCTCGGTGTTGGCGTTGGAGTTGGTGTCGGCGTTGCTCTCGGTGTTGGAGTTGGTGTCGGTGTTGCTCTCGGCGTTGGTTTTGGCGTTCCTGTAGGCTGAGTTATAACTTTCCTTGCCTCTTCATTCAACCTCTGGCGAAATCGCAAATTAGCAATGCCGGTTTCTTCCATCTGAAATTTTTTCTGAGCCTCTCTCACCGCAGTTTCTGTCTGAGTTCCATAAAATTGATCACGGGGTAAAGAAGTAGCTGGTTTAAGTACCGCATTCAAATTTGCTTGCAAAATTTGCACAATATTAGCGGCAAAATTTTGGGTTTGAGGGCCTGCTATACCATCAATAGTCAGCTTATAGCCCCTTTGAAATTCTCTGATTGCCTTTCTCGTTTCCTCATCTGTGAGAGGGGTATTTGCCACCTTCACCTCATAGCCTAATCCCCGCAACACAGTACGGAATTCTTCTGGTGTATAATTACGCTGACGAGCTGCAAAAGTTGAATCCGCAACCACGAAACTAGCAGTTACGAAGCAGGTAACTGCAATTGTCATACTCGATTTTCCAAATCCACACCACATAATTTCAAACTCCTCTCGGTTAAAGCAACAATTTTCAGAAGTATATAGAATTTTTGAGATAAATTTTACATTTATTTAAACTTTGTGTCTAGAATTATCAATAATTGTTGATTAATGTAAATTAAATTTATTAAATTTAGTCATTGTCTAAAAAAATATTTTTGCCATCATTCTATAGAGGTATTTTAATTTAGCCGTCATCATGGGTTTAATAATTATGCAACGATAATAAATGCATTTTTATGTATAAGAAAACCGAAAAAATGACTAAACGAAAATTACCAAAACGGCAAAACCTGATCTTTGAAAGATTAATGGCTATGATTGCCACCGTAAATTTATTCTTAGTATTGTTTGATTTGAGTTACGTACCTTGGCGGGATTTCTATTTGCGTAATTTTCCCCAAATCACCCAAATTTATGACCCGGTTAAGGGAATTGAAGATCATAGAGAAACCACAAATTATTTAAATAAAATCGACGCACTCCAAGAACAGGTGAGTCAAACTGGGTTAACTTCACCAGAAGCGAAGACTAAATTAGAGGAAATTGAGCGTCTCAGCAACGAAATGGTTGACAGTAATCCATTTGCAGCAGTGAATAAAAGTGGTAACTTTGAAAAAGCCAAAAATCGGATGCGCGATCGCATCGGTGAAGAATCTGCAAAAGAGTCATTTTCCCGATTTTGGAGTCCAGAACATTTATCACAACAGGGCTGGAACCAAGAAATTAATTTTTTTAACAGGCAAATCCGCCCTTTAATCGCCACCAACTATTTCCGCCGTATCGGTGAAAATGGCGAGCTTCTAGATCATTTTTGGCTGATTGACTTACCATTTGTCTTGTTATTTAGCGCAGAGTTGCTGGCGCGCTCCTTTTATCTGCGTCGTCGTCATCCCAGTTTTAGTTGGATAAATGCCATATTGTGGCGGTGGTACGACCTATTTCTGCTGTTTCCTTTTGTGCGGTGGTTACGCATTCTACCCGTAATCATTCGCCTTGACCAAGGGCGGTTATTGAATCTGCAACCCTTACAGCAGCAAATAAATCAATCAATAGTAGCTAATTTTGCCGAAGATATCACAGAAATAGTCGTAGTTCGAGTAATTAACCAAATTCAAGGTTCAATTCGGCGCGGTGATTTAACCAGATGGCTGACGCAAAAAGAAAATCTGCGACCCTACATAGATATTAATAATACAAATGAAATTGAAGCGATCGCAGGGATTTTGGTGCAAACATTAGTCTATCAAGTGCTGCCCAAAATTCAACCAGAAATCATTGCCCTTTTACGTCACAACATTTCCACCACAATCAATCAAGTCCCCGTCTACCGCAACCTCCACAACGTTCCTGGGATGGGAGATATGCAAAACCAACTTAGCGAACAGCTAGCAACTCAAATTACCACCAACCTTTATAGTGCTGTCACTGCGGCCATGGAAGATCCCGTGGGAGCAAAACTTTCTAGTCAACTCGCCGAAAGCTTCACCAAAGCCTTGGGGGAACAAGTACAACAAAAACACATACTTACCGAAATTCAAAGCTTAATGTCTGACTTCCTCGAAGAAGTTAAGCTCAACTATGTCCAGCGCTTGTCCCAAGAAGACATCGACCAGATTATGGAGCAAACTAGACAACTAAGAACACAACCATCAGTTCAGCCATTAGTAGATAAAGGTACTGTTCTCCCAGTCAAGAAAGAAAGTTAGCCAAAGATCAAGGAAATCAGCTCAGAAATGTGGATTTAATCAAATACACCAACCTCACACCCAACCAGAGGCGAAACTTTGAGACAAGTTAAAGGCAACTTGAGGTGAAAAACCTTTCTTTGGATCTGATTGAATTCATCTTCCTCATGACTAATGACCAATGACCAATGACTATTGACTATTGACTGTTAAAGAAATGCGCTAAACTCGGAATAGAGACGAACCATTATTGATTCGTCACAAGACTTCTTGGAAGATATCCCTATCGCAGGAAGTGGGTCTATGCCCACTTTTTTTATTGAAATTTCGCATGACTCATCCCTTAGTTCCACAAATTATAGATTTGGCGACACCAGTAGCCGCAGAACTGGGCTTGGAAGTCGTTGGCATAGTTTTCCACACTAACCAGCGCCCACCAGTATTACGGGTAGATATCCGCAATCTCCAGGAAGACACTGGTTTGAATGATTGTGAGCGGATGAGTCGTGCTTTAGAAGCTTCCTTAGATGCGGCAGAGATCATTCCAGATGCTTATGTCTTGGAAGTGTCCAGTCCTGGAATTTCACGACAATTAATAACAGACAGAGAGTTTATTTCCTTCAAAGGATTTCCTGTAATCATCTCCACTTCCCAACCCTACGACGGACAACAAGAGTGGATTGGTCAGTTAATTCGGCGGGATGAAACCACTGTTTACTTAAACCAAAAAGGTCGCGTTATCGAGATTCCTCGCACCCTAATTTCTAGGGTGTTGCTAGATGAGCGCCAATAGACAAGGAACTAAGGGCTAGGGGCTAGAGACTAAGGACTAGAAGCTAAAAGAGAGGGAATAGAGTCAAAATTTTCTCTAATCCCCAGTCTTTGATGCGTAGTTTCTCAGACCTCACCCCTTTGTACAGACGTGATTAATTGCGTCTCTACTCTGGCTTATCCCTAATTTTTAAACTCTGATTTTAAAGGAGATTGCTTATGTCAATGGTTAGTTTACCAGGATTAAAAGAATTAATTGAAAGTATCAGTCGCGAGCGCAATTTACCTCGTCTAGCAGTTCAAACAGCTATTAGAGAAGCATTACTTAAAGGCTACGAACGTTATCGTCGCGCCCAAAACTTAGAAAGAAGACAGTTTGATGAAGAATATTTTGATAATTTTGAAGTAGAACTTGATATCGAAGGAGAAGGGTTTCGTGTTCTTTCCACGAAAAGCATCGTGGAAGCAGTCGATAACTCCGACCATCAGATTTCCCTAGAGGAAGTACAACAAGTTGCCCCTGAAGCCCAGTTGGGAGATTCTGTAGTCCTGGATGTCACGCCAGATCAAGGTGAATTTGGTCGGATGGCGGCAATGCAAACCAAGCAAGTGCTAGCGCAGAAACTCCGGGATCAACAACGGCAAATGGTGCAAGAAGAGTTCCAAGACTTGGAAGGAACTGTTTTGCAAGCCAGAGTCTTGCGGTTTGAGCGACAATCGGTGATTTTGGCAGTAGCCAGTGGCTTTGGTCAGCCAGAAGTGGAAGCTGAATTACCAAAGCGAGAACAACTGCCCAATGATAATTATCGGGCAAATGCCACCTTTAAGGTATATCTTAAAAAAGTTTCCCAAGGGCAACAACGAGGACCTCAGTTGCTAGTATCTCGTGCTGATGCTGGTTTGGTAGTTTATCTGTTTGCCAACGAAGTCCCAGAAATTGAGGATGAAGTGGTAAGAATTGTTGCCGTAGCACGAGAAGCTAATCCCCCTTCCCGTTATGTCGGGCCGCGGACTAAAATTGCTGTAGATACCCTTGATCGCGATGTAGACCCTGTTGGTGCTTGTATTGGAGCCAGGGGATCACGGATTCAAGTGGTAGTCAACGAATTACGCGGCGAAAAAATAGATGTGATTCGCTGGTCTCCAGACCCATCCACATATATTGCTAACGCCTTGAGTCCCGCACGGGTAGATGAAGTCCGCCTCATGGACCCGGAAACCCGGCAAACTCACGTACTGGTGGCTGAAGACCAACTCAGTCTAGCTATTGGTAAAGAAGGACAAAACGTTCGTTTGGCAGCCCGTTTAACTGGTTGGAAAATCGACATTAAAGACAAAGCTAAGTACGATTATGCAGGAGAAGATACTAAGTTTGCGGCTGCACGGGCTAAATATCAACCAGAGGATGATGATCTTGAACTAGAGGAGCTAGATTATGAAAATCAAGAAGAACTAGAAGAGGAATCTTTTGAGACGAGTGATCAAGATTAATTTATTAGTCTTATGGACTTCTGCTACTATTTACAACATTACTAGTCTTAATGATTACCACCGAATCAATCATTCTCGTGTAAGTAAAGATTGGTAAAGCCAAGTTTATTTTCACAACCAGATTGCTCACCTGTAAGTCAAATTAAGACTAATGAAACCAAATTATCGGCGTTGTATTAGTTGTCGCAAAGTAGGCTTGAAAGAGGACTTTTGGCGGATTGTCCGCGTCTTTCCATCTGGAAAGGTACAATTAGATCAGGGCATGGGGCGTTCTGCCTATATTTGCCCACAAATGAGTTGCCTACAAGCGGCTCAGAAAAAAAATCGACTAGGGCGATCGCTACATGCATCAGTGCCAGAAGCATTGCATCAAACATTGTGGCAGCGTCTAGCCCAAAGCCATCCCCAAAATCAAAATTGAAATTAGGTGGAAAAACCTCCTGGCGGTAATCCCCAGAGTCCTTGTGCATAAAGCCGACTCTGCAATTGATGGGGTGAATGCCAAAATAGTAAATGGGTGTAGTCAGCTGCGGCTTTTTCACAAGCAGAGTGGCAGAGCAATACTCCCAAAAAGTTTTACTCGATTGTGTTGTAGAAGACTCAGAATCAGCAAAACAAAAAACTAAAAAATGGCAACCTGGTAGCGCTCAGGCGCAGCTTGGCATCAACCATCATTCTTGGTGGTCATGCCAGAGTTAAACCGAAACATCTCTCTTTCCTGACTGGAGGCACCGGCAAAATCACCAAGGGCAACCTAAAAACAGTAATCAAAGGATGGAGATGTCGAAAACCAGGCAACCATCCGCTAAAAAACTGTAAATTAAAGGGGAAGAGTGGATGAACAACGGCAAAGTTAGAATCTACGAATTATCAAAGGAATTGAATTTGGATAACAAAGAGCTATTAGCAATTTGCGACCAGCTCAACATTGCGGTCAAAAGTCATAGCAGCACGATTTCAGAATCAGAGGCAGAACGCATCCGCACGACTGCCGAAAAACTGACAGCTACTAATGTGATGCAAAAAAAGGAACAAGGTATATCCAGCCATAAACCCAATTCATCACCAACTGGCGATCGCAACCGACCTACCCCACCTCACAAACAGCAAATTTTGGAAATTCGCAAACCCAAAATATTGAGAAATACAACCTCCAACGCCCCAGAAGCTTCAGTTGCTAGTGATAGCCAACAAGCTTCCTCGGAAGTGAATTCTACTTCAGCACCACAGCCCTTCGATACAACAGTCTCACCCATGAAGCCGACGGCACCAATTCGACCTGTACCCCGGAATCAATCTGAGACCTCAGCAGAACCTGCAATCACACAAGCAGATCAAGTTTCTAATCCAGAGGCACCGGAAACAATAGCCACGGGAAAACCGGAACAAGCTGGCACTGAGCGCAGCCGAAGTGCGGTTTCACCAAGACCGAAAGCGGAAAAACCACCAAAACCGCAACTGGTGTCCCCACCAGCTAGACCGGCATCGGAAAATTCTCCGGTCACCGCTGACCAGCTAGCGACCGCTGATAAACCATTACTCAAAAGAGATCAAGTCAAGCAAAAGGTTGCTCAACCAACCAGCACAGAAGCCCCACAGGCTCCAGTTCCCAAACAAGCTCGTCCTACTCCATCTCCCACGCGATCAGAGCCAAGAGCAAATAGACCGCCGGCACACCAATCGGCAGATGGGCCAAGACCCAGCCGACCAGTACGTCCATCTGAAGTTGTAGCAGCAATGCCAATTGCTACTCCGCCTAAACCAATGTCCGGCGGACAAGGAAAAGCGGATTTAAACAATGATCGGGCTTCAGTCGAACTACTTGATTTAAAACGCCCCACGCCACCGCGTCTAGCCAAAGGTGGTAAAAAGTGGCAAGAAGAAGAAATTATTGACGAAATCAAGGAAAAGGCTGGCAAGTTAGGAGTTAAAGGCAAGCGGGTCAAACCAGTTGTTGATGATGACTTTGAAGAAGACGATTTACTTGATGGTGACGATCAAGACTCACCAGCTACCGTCCAAGTCAGTCTTTCCATTGCCCGTCCTCCCAAACCAAAAGCCACACGATCTGCACAGTCACCCGGTGCAGCAGTTATTAGCGCCCCCACTACCAGAAAGAAAAGATCCTTTTCTTCTCGCCGCGACCACAACCGTCGCCAAGAAGTCGAGACGAAGCTTGATCGTCCAGAAAAAGTAGAGATCACAGGGCCAATGACAGTCCAAGAACTGTCTGATGTTTTAGCTGTTGCCGATACAGAGATTGTCAAAATCCTGTTCCTCAAAGGCATGGCGGTGAGTATCACCCAGAATTTGGATATTCCAACCATTAATTTGGTAGGTAAAGAGCTAGAAATCGAAATCGAAATCGCCGAACGAGAAGCAGAAGCGCGCAAAGTCACAGAAATGTTGGATGTGGCAGATATGCAACTACTCCAGCGCCGTCCGCCAGTCGTGACTATTATGGGTCACGTAGACCACGGTAAGACAACTCTGCTCGATTCCATTCGCAAAACCAAAGTAGCTTCTGGTGAAGCTGGTGGTATTACCCAACACATTGGTGCATACCATGTGGATGTGGAACACGATGGCAAGGCGCAGCAAATCGTCTTCTTAGACACTCCCGGACACGAAGCATTCACAGCGATGCGCGCACGGGGTGCGAGAGTGACTGACATTGCCATCTTGGTAGTAGCTGCTGATGACGGCGTTCGTCCGCAAACTATTGAAGCTATTAGCCATGCTCAAGCCGCCGAAGTTCCAATTGTTGTAGCCATCAACAAAATTGATAAAGAAGGCGCACAGCCAGACCGCGTTAAACAAGAACTGACTCAGTATGGTCTCACACCTGAAGAATGGGGTGGTGAAACGATCATGGTTCCTGTGAGTGCAATCAAAGGTGAAAACCTCGATACCCTCTTAGAAATGATTCTGCTAGTCGCAGAAGTCGGAGAACTATCTGCTAACCCAGACCGTTCTGCTAAGGGAACAGTAATTGAGGCACATCTCGATAAGGCTAAAGGAGCAGTTGCTACCTTGCTGATTCAGAATGGGACCTTGCACGTAGGCGATATGTTAGTAGCTGGCTCGGCATTCGGTAAAGTGCGGGCGATGGTTGATGACAGAGGCAAACGAGTAGACATTGCTAGTCCTTCCTTTGCAGTCGAGGTACTGGGTTTAAGTGATGTACCGGGTGCAGGCGATGACTTTGAAGTCTTTGCGAATGAAAAAGAAGCCAGAACGTTGGCTGCAACTCGCGCGGACAAACAACGTATATCGCGCCTGTTACAAGGACGGATTACTCTGACAACTCTCTCAGCTCAAGCACAAGAAGGCGAGTTGAAAGAACTCAACTTGATCCTGAAGGGAGATGTACAAGGTTCTGTGGAAGCCATTGTGGGATCTCTCAGACAAATCCCCCAAAACGAAGTTCAAATTCGGATGCTATTGGCTACTGCTGGAGAAATAACTGAGACAGATATTGACCTAGCCGCAGCCAGTGGAGCCGTAATTATTGGCTTCAATACCACCTTCGCCAGTGGTGCTAGACAAGCCGCCGACGAATCTGGTGTGGATGTGAGGGAATACAATATCATCTACAAACTCTTGGAAGACATCCAAGGAGCCTTAGAAGGTCTTCTGGAACCAGAATTGGTGGAAGAACCCCTTGGTCAAACCGAAGTTCGTGCCGTCTTCCCAGTTGGTCGTGGAGCTGTTGCTGGTTGCTATGTGCAGTCTGGTAAATTGGTTCGCAACTGCAAAGTGCGAGTGCGTCGTTCCGGTAAGGTGGTTTACGAAGGTGTGCTTGACTCCCTCAAACGAATCAAAGAAGATGCGCGTGAAGTTAACTCCGGTTACGAATGCGGCATCAACATTGATAAATTCCATGATTGGGCTGAAGGTGATCTCATTGAAGCCTTCCAAATGGTAACCAAGCGTCGTACACTCACACTGACGAAGTAGTGTCGGTGATTAACTGCTGGGTCATGAGTAAAAATGATGAGTTTTGAGTTGAAAAGAGTTGACAACTCAAACTTCAAAACTCATCAATCCGCACTGGCTATGCCCTTGATGCTAAAAGCGTTCAGCAATGCCAGTTGCCACCCTAGAGATAAAGTCTTTTGCCGTTTCTCACGCAGGCTTTGGCCTATACCTCTGGGAGAAGACCGGACTAACGCCGCGCCAGCGTTTACAGCACTCACAAGTTTTATATGGCCTCATTTCGTTCTGAACCTATATTGTGGATTCACGTCGCTGGATTGGCGATGCTGCCAATTTTTTTAGTCCTGTGTTTATTGTTCTTGTCGGTGGGTGAACCACTTTTGCCAGTTTGGATGGAGCTATTTCTCGTCGCTGGAATTGGTGTTTTACCACTGTTATGGATGCAATTACACCGCCCTTTTTATATATTTGCCATTTTGGGTGTAGCACTGAAGCCAGAAAATCTCACTGAGCAACAGCGTAAAATTCTCTGTTTAATTAATACAAAGTTAAATCGTTTTTTGTCCTTGGTGGCAGCCATATTATTAGTTGGAGTCTTGTGGCAACTCTATCAGGTAGTTCCACAGTTAGAAAGTTTAGCTAAATTTTTGCCCCAGTGGCGCAGCTTGGGTTTACTATTAGCTGCTTTAGCTTTTTTTGCCAGTAATCTATTTTTACAAATACCCGTGAGTGTGGCGCGAGTTTTGGTGACCAATGAGACAGAATTTGCCGCTATAGAACCATTATCTTTAGAAAAGATTCAGCAGGATTTTACTATTTTAGGTGTAAGGGTTAATCAAATTGTGCCTCGGTTATTTCTATCCCTGAGAGGGATTAACACAAACCCACAAAAACCCTTAAAGTAGACCCTGATGGGTGTGAAACGAATTATGCACTTTTTCATTCAGGCAATGTCGTATTTGCTGAAAGTGAAAACTGCCATAACGGTTGAAGTTAAAACTGAGGAATGAGGAACTATGGCTCAAATTCCATCTGCTAGCGATCGCCACTTTTCTGCTGATCCAGAAATTTGGTATAGTCTAAAATGCGCGATCGCCACTAGTTCAGGTTTTCAACGCTGGCAACTAGAACACCATGCCCAATTGCAGGGACTTCACCTGGAACAACAGGTACAGAGATATTTACGAGAAACTTTAGAAACTTTAGCTTATTAAAAATTGAGCAACTCTTGTACACCTACTTGCAAGCGGCGAAGTTGATGGTAAGCATTCTCCAAGCGTTCTCCATCAACTTCTACATTTGTCGTGGGATAATTTTGAATTATTTCTAGTAACGTCACCTGCCCATCTTCACTAGCCGAGAGTACCAAAGCTGCGCGTAAAGCTTGCCTGTCGGCTGTACGGGATGGCGGATGAATAACTTGACTTAGCTCATCGAGGATCACGTTACCAATTGGGCTATTCAGAACTCTATCTAAAATCACCAAATCGATGTTTACAGGTGTCGTCAGATATGGACGAATTGCGTTGGGGTCTTGTTGCGCTAAAGCGAAATTGACTCGTAGTGAACGTGAGAGTTCTCCAGTTTCGGCAAAAGTGGATAGTTCCTCCACTGAAATTGATTCACGGAAAATACCATATTTCAGCACTACTTGTTCAGCCGCAAAGGCAGCAGTGTGGAAGAATAGCAGACACGTACTAATTAAAAATAAGGCTCGGCGCAGCACCATAAACTAATACAGCATATCTCTAGACTTGATTTCTCTAGCATGATATCCATCAAAACTAGTGGCAGCATCTGGCTCTAGTTATCTATTTGACCGAAACCACAATGCTATAGGCAGATATTGATATTTTTAATTTAACTCGTAAGCGGGTGTTAATCATCTAATTGGGCTATGGTCATACCTACGGTAAGCTACGCTCAGGTTGTGTTTTTTAAGCTAAACTGATCGAATTTTGCCACCTGAACAAAATTATTTAGGTGTTTTCTTGCGAAACTTAGCTGATTCATTGCTAGTCATCCGATCTAGTTTGGCATGGATTAAATAGCTCTTAGCTGCTATATTTGACCCTGTTTAAGCAACTGTAATTCAGCTAACCACCAACATAAAATGAAATATCGGGAATTTAATATTTCTCTGGCTGCGCCACGCCAGCTATCAGCAAAAAATTTTCGCCTTTTGTTTAGCAGTCACCTGAAATCGACTTTACCCTGGCGAGCCGGACTAACGGCTTTGTTAGTTGTATTCGGAGGTTCCATATTACTGACTAGTCAGGCAAATGCTGGTGCGACCCGCCAACAGACTTTAATGGCGCAAGTTCCTACCTCTGCAACCGTAATTTACGTTAATCCTCAAACCGGTGCAGATACAACTGGAGTTGGTACTACCGCAGCTGCGCCCTATAAAACTATTACTTTTGCTCTCAGACAAGCCCAACCAGGGACAATTATTCAACTAGCACCAGGGACTTATAACAGCGAATCTGGGGAACAATTTCCTCTGTTGCTCAACCCAGGGGTGACCCTACGTGGTGATGAATCTAGTAAAGGTCAGGCAGTCTTGATTACTGGTGGCGGTTTTTATACTAGCCGTACCTTTGCTCGACAAGATATAACCATCTTGGCTACCGAAAATACCACTGTTGCAGGTTTAACTGTAACTAACCCAAATCAGCGTGGTACTGCCGTTTGGGTCGAATCAAGTAATCCCAGCATCCAAAATAATACTTTCACTAACAGTTCCAGAGAGGGTGTTTTTGTCACTGGTACAGGTAATCCCAAAATTGAAAATAACCTGTTTGTGCAGAATCAGGGTAACGGGATTTCAGTAGTTAGAACTGCCCAGGGTGAAATTCGCAATAACTTGTTTCAGGATACAGGTTTTGGTCTAGCGATAGGCGGTACTTCCACACCCCTAATTGAGGGCAACCAAATCATCCAAAACCAAGATGGTCTGTTTATCTCAGAATCGGCTAGACCTGTACTGCGTAAGAATGTCATTCAAAACAATAAGCGGGATGGTATTGTTGCCACTGTCAATGCTCAACCTGACCTTGGTACCAATGAAAATCCTGGTGGCAATCTCATTCGTGGTAACACTCGGCATGATGTAAATAATGCCACTTCTAGTAATACGATTCTTGCTATTGGCAACGATATTGATCAGAGTCGCATTGTTGGTCAAGTGAATTTCGTGGCTGCTAATGTTGACCTGCCCACTGGTCAAAGTGCCTTTGGAGATGTGCCAGAAGGTTATTGGGCAAAAGCTTACATTGAAGCCCTAGCATCGCAAAATATCATTGCTGGTTTCCCCGATGGTACTTTTAAACCCAATGACCCTGTAACTCGCGCTCAATTTGCCACCATTGTCACCAAAGCTTTGACACCACCAGTTAAACGCACAGGGATTAATTTTAGAGATGTCGCTAATAATTTCTGGGCTTACGGTGCGATTCAATCTGCTTATCGAAGTGAATTTCTAGCTGGCTATCCTGATGGTAGATTTCAACCACAGCAGCAAATTCCTAGAGTACAGGCACTGGTTTCCTTAGCCAATGGTCTGGGTTTCACTGCCAATAATCAGAATGCTCTTTCTGTTTACAGCGATGCTGCCCAGATTCCTAATTACGCAATAGGCCCAGTCGCGGCCGCAACTACACGACAATTAGTGATTAACTATCCCACAGCTAGACAACTTAATCCCAATCGTCCTGCAACTAGAGCAGAAATTGCTGCTTTTGTTTACCAGGCACTGGTCAATGCTGGACGTGTCCAACCAATTGCTTCACCTTATTTGGTAACAGCTCAGTAAACTTCTAGCTTTGGCATCCTTTGTGATTTGCTGAGGGTGTCAAAAATAGGGTGTTGGGGGTAGGGGTTAGGGTGTAGGGAAGACAGCATTGGTCGGGGCTTGGAACTCCCACCAATGCAATTGTCTTGAAAAGAGGGGGCTTGTGACCCCTTTCTTTGTTGGGGCTATCTCTTTGTCTACACCCCACACGAACGGGGCTTGGTCAAAGTCTGATTGCTGAGTTTTTTCAACATCTATGAACGTTTTTGGCGATTTTGCTCCCAGCGCCACAGAAAAATCATCAGGGCTAAAACTCCGACTTGAAGCGCCAAGTTAGGCAAAGCGTTATTAACATCTCGTCCAGCCAGGACTTGAAAAAAGAAAATAAATGCTCCAATTAATGCAGATGCACCAAAACCGATATAGATAAATTGCCGGAAACCACGATAGGGGGTGGCCATTTCGGCTTTGAGGCGGGCATATTGTTCAGGATTAAGGCTATTTTTAGAATTTTGATTGATCATGAGCAAATAATGCTATAATATTATGCTGTACGCGCCGATGTGGCTCAGTGGTAGAGCAGCTGATTCGTAATCAGCAGGCCACGGGTTCAAATCCCGTCATCGGCTTGAGTCGAATTACTTAACAATACTTCACTGTAGGCATTGTCTCATGTAACAGTAGTATCTTTTTGTATGCTGCGATCGCGATCGCCGGAGGCGGGGCTTTGCCCATCGCTTGGTCTGGGTTTTTACCAGGGATTTGAGCAACAATATGAAGATTGTTCATAAAAATACGAATTTCAGAAGCAATATGCAAGTTATCCCTCAAGACAAGCCAAATACGCCCCAACCCCCAACCTTTACTTCCATTGAGGATGAACGCCAGCATCGGAAACAGCGACTAACAGCAGCATTACGCCTGTTTGCGCGTTATGGGTTTGATGAGGGTATTGCCGGGCATATCACGGCACGCGACCCAGAACACCCAGAACATTTTTGGGTCAATCCCTTCGCGATGCACTTTAGCTTAATTAAAGTTAGTGATTTGATTCTAGTTAATCAGCAAGGTGAAGTCATTCAGGGCAATTACCCAGTAAATCAAGCAGCTTTTGCGATTCATTCCCAAGTTCATGCAGCTCGTCCCGATGTGGTAGCAGCAGCTCATGCCCATTCTATATATGGCAAAAGCTGGTCTAGTCTCGGTCGTCTGCTCGACCCCCTTACTCAAGATGCCTGCTCATTTTACCAAGACCACAGCCTGTTTAATGACTATACAGGTGTGGTTTTAGAAATAGAAGAAGGTCAACGTATTGCCCAAACATTAGGCAGCAATAAAGCTATCATCCTCAAAAACCACGGTTTGCTGACAGTTGGTCACTCAATTGATGAAGCTGCCTGGTGGTTCATCACAATGGAGCGCTCTTGTCAAGCTCAATTACTAGCTGAGGCTGCTGGCAAACCTTGCCTAATTAAACATGAGTATGCTAGTTTGGCGCATTCTCAGGTGGGGTCAAATTATTTGGGTTGGTTTAGTTTTCAACCCTTGTACGAGATGATTGTGCGACAAGAGCCGGACTTGCTGGAGTAAATGCAAACTTTTTTTGTTGGCGCTTGAGGACTCCTGCTGCACCTAAAACACCAAAGGCCAACATCCCCAATACAGAACCAGGTTCGGGAACAGATTGCGGTTCAAGTGCCAAGAATGCTGCATCTGCTACCAGGCTATGAGCAGGTGTTGTGGGATGGATAAAGTCCCAATAGAAATACTCTTCGGGGTTATTACAGAGTGTCTGAGTGTTTATGTTAAGGCAAGGTTCAGTAAAATTTGCAAACCCTAAATTTTGCGGATTACTAAACAGCGAATTGATATCAAGAGGAATAATGTTTAAACCCAGTGCTGGATTTTGGTTGAAACCTGCGATAAGTGTGGATAGTCCAGCATTATGCTCTTGGGTTAACTGATTAAGGTTGTTAGATACAGATTGACCTAGACTCAGTGCTAGTGGCGTATCGCCCAAATTAGATAAATTGGGTACTAGCAAATTTTTGACCCCAAAACTGGCTAGGGCTTGTATAGCATTTGAGATATTTGCTAAGGTTTGATCAGGGTTAGTAAAAGGCACAAAGTCTAGGGATGTGGTAGGCACATAATCATTTGAACCAAAGGCAAGTATATAGAGTGCATCAGGGTCAACAGGCTGCTGATTTGGATTCAGCAAAGTTTGAAATGCTCCAACTTGCTGTGGCAGTGCAAAAAGATTAGCATCGATGGTATTTGCTGCTGTGGTAGTGGCTCCGCCAAAAGCAAAGTTAATTCCACCTTGAGGGGTAGCTCCATTGGCAACTTGAATAAATGGAGTGGGAGAATCTAAATTCAATTTTTGGGCAAGTTGATCTATCCAGATAGGGCCATTGGAAAAGCGTCCTTGAAAGTAAGGTGGGGGTGGAGATCCCACTCCCGTCGCAGCGGCAGAAGCTGCGAATACATTGCCCGTATCAGACAAACTATCACCAAGTACATAAATCCCAGTAAAAGCTGAAGCCTTTAATGGCAACATGAAAGAAAAGAGGACAAATCCGGCTGCCATGAACTGTGTTTTCATATTTATCTGATTTGAATAGATGTGTTGTGAATTACAAATTACAATCTGGAAGGATTGATAAAAGTTGATAAATGCCGGGTTTATATTGATTGCTCATTGCAAAGCCCAGCACTCTCAATTAGTTGGAATTGCGTAAATGATTTAATACGGTTACCAATACTTAAAGCACTATATAAGTTATATTCACGGAGAATGTAATAATTTACCTGATTTTCATGAATGACAGGGATTTTATGAAGTATTTGTAAAGTGAGACTGCCAAAAATAGGATAGGGAGACAAATAGCCCACCCTACCTTCATCTGTATAAGTAGGTCAACATAATTAAACATAAAACCTTGACGATATAGATCCCCGACTTCTTCGAGAAGTCGGGGATCTGGGTATTACGTTTTTTCAGTTTGAACTACTTATTTACAGCATTTAACTCAGTTTGGCGATGATCGCTTGACGTTCAAAGCCTCAGCAGCCGATATTCCCTCACCTTGAGTGCCAAAATACCCTAAAGCCGCCGCAGCTTCAGCGCGAGAAACTGGTTTTTTAGGTTGAAACAGGGTTGTATAGCCAAACACCCGGCGAATATTAGATTTTTCGCCATTTTGGAAATCAGCCAGCACGGCGCGTAATGCCTTGGGGTCAATTTTTTCCGTATCTTGAAAACCCCAAGTTTCCTTGACTGCATCTACATTGGCCGCAGGTAAGGCTTGGCGAGTATCTAGAGGTAATTTCCACAGAATTAACTGTTCTCGTGTCAGTGGTGCATCAGGTTGAAATAAAACTGCCGTAGAATCGCCAGACAAGGTACTGGGAATTAGTCCTGCTTCAGCTAACCCTTGAATTACGGAAAAATCAACATCGGTTTTTGACACATCACTAAACGTCGGTTGAGTGCTTTCGGATGCCAAGCGAATCTGTTTAGCCGGATTATTAATATAGATGGCATTGTTAGCAGCAACTAGCCAACGGGCATATTCCCGGCGAGTCATGTTTTTACCGGGTTCAAAGGAGTTAGTTATGGCATCATTAGAACTGCTCTTAACTTCCTGAGACTTTAAAGTCAAAACACCCAAAGCTGCTAAGTCTTGGATGGGTTGACGCAGTTCTGGCGGTGCTTGGTTGAGATCGTTGAATTTCTGAGATTTTGGTGTGGCTGTAGCTGTTGTTTGGCTACCGGATGTGTTATCTGGCTGTGTCGCGACATTATCAGGTAGCGCCGGACCGAGAATATTGGGATTGGTGGATGGAGAACTTGCGGTTTCGGTGGGTTGAGTTGCTGCTGTACTATTAGGTACGTACTCAATAACTAATGCAGTCGCTGTTTGTGGTTGATCAGGTTTGGGGTTAGTAACTGATTGTGCCTGAATAGACACTTTCACCTGCAAATCGTCGCGACGTGCTTCAAAAGTATCTAAATCATCTGTGGGCTGTTGTAAAATCTGCCAGCCACTTTTCTGAAACTGGTCACTATAAAAGCTAGTAATAAAATTGCTGGGGTCAGAACTCAGCCAGCGAGTAACTACGCTATTTTCTGAGTCACTAGCAGGTGTGACTGACTCTAATTTAGCATTGGGATATAAAGGGATATTTGGGGGAAAATCAGATGGTAACTCAACGCTGGGTTGGTTCTGCCCTGGTTGCGGTTGATTTTTCTGAGATTCACCAAAGATTCCTGGGTTATCTTCTAGCCTGGGATCTGCCGCCAAAGACTGTTCTAGGGTTTTAGCGCTGGGATTGTTACCACAAGCTGTTAAAGAAGTGAATAAGATAGCCAAACTCAGTAAGACAGCTGGACGTTTACACAAAAGCACAGGAAATTACAAATTACGTGTCTATTCCTACCCTAGCGCAGACTATGACAACTAGGCTATTTTCACACTGTCTCACCCCACTTGCGTGGGCTGAAACATTCTTACTTTTCAATTTTTGGCGCGGGTAATTGATTTAAAACTCGCCACAGCACTGTGTAACTACCATCAGCACGGCGACGCACTGGACGAAAGGCCAGAATCATGTCACTACTGGGAATCTGTTGTAGTTGGTCTGAGGATATAGGCTGACTATTGAAGATCATATCTGGCTGTTGAAATTGTAGCGATCGCACTACATAAGTATGGTTTAATTCAGCGGGAGCATGGGCTAAAATCACTTGATTTTGCTGCCAATTCTGGTCTTTGCCTGTTAAAAACCGCCTTTTTTCTACTTGTAACGCATTCAACTGCTTGGGAGGTTGGTAATTCAGCAGAAACTCTCGCGTTGGCGGCGCTACAGTTTGTAGGCGATTATCCAACTGCTCTAGGGGTACATCGCCCACATTAATCATGAAACTATAATCAACACCTTGATCCACTAGTTGAAAGCGCTCCCCAACCATCTGAAGTGCTAAACTAGGATTAAATCCATCCTTAGCATCACCCAAAGAGGGGAAAGGATAACGCTGACTAACATTGGGTTGCAATCGATTCCAAAGAGTATTCAGGGGACGTTGGTAAGCTGAAGACTGTAATACACGGAAAATACCAGTACGAGGCAATTGCAAAAACTTAGCGTAAGTTTGCGGTTCTTGTGGACTGAGACCGTAGGTCAAGCGGTCAAGTATCCCAGCATTTTCCCAAGGATCTGTAAAGCTGATTTCTGGGGGAAATACTCCTAGTGTTGCCGTTAAGATTTGCTTGGCAGTTGCCAGAGTGGTAAGTGCTGACTCAGGGGCTACTATGGCAGGTTGTACAGGCGGTACATAATTGGCTATGGCTGTTTTCGCATTTCTGCCAATTACTCGGACTGGTGGGGATAACAGTTCGGTAGATGCTGCTTGTCTGACTAAAGTGTTAGTGAATAAATTTGGTTCCCATGTAGAGAAAGGTACTGCGGGCTTTTCTAGATGAGGATACTGTACGGGCGCAATAGAAAGCACCGGATCTGATTGGCGTTCGCCAGTAACTAGGGGTAGCTGTCTGACTAAGGCTAATTCACCTCGTCGAGATAACAGTCTATCTAGGACTGGGGATAGTTTTAATAACTCTTGGCTAGAAATGTACAAAGAACAGTAAATTTGATCTGGGGCTGCTAAGGGCGGAAAATTTCGCGATAAATCCATGTTAGAACTACACAAAGTTTGGGGATTTTGCTGTTGACGATTCACAAAACTTTCTACGGTCTTAACTTGAATTGTTAATTGCCCTCTCACAACTCGGATACGATTGGCATCTGGACTAGTGAGTGCTTGCTCAATACGAGCAATCAAATCTATCTGACGCTGCACCAGTCTCCCGGAATCAGTATAAAATTTTTCATTTGTTGGCTTTGATGTAAGATTTTGAGTTAGGGACGATGGGGGCTGATATTCCGCAGCCAGAGTGGTTCCAGGAACCGAAGCTAGACCAAAAGGCAGCAAAAAGCTGGAAAATAAGTGTCTCATCTGAAAAACGGCGAGCAGATAGGAGTATGAAAAATCTAAAATAGAGATTAAATTGAAGAAATTCAACGACAATTGACAACCGTCAGTCCATTCTACTTTCTGTTAAGCGAAGCGTCGCCAGGTTGTTACCAGTGCTGAAACACGATTACATGCAAGTTTCCCAGGATCAGCCTATCTATTCTGAGGCTCCACTCCAGCTGTTACTATTTGTCGATGGACGACCAAAGTCTCGACAACAAGTGCAGCGTATCCGTGCTTACTTAAAAGAATTGCAGGCTGAGTATAACTTTGAACTTCAAATTATCGATGTGGGACAACAACCCTATTTAGCAGAACATTTTAAATTAGTCGCCACACCAGCTTTAATTAAAATTCACCCAGAACCCAGACAGATTATAGCTGGGAGTAATATTATTGCCCAGTTGAAAAACTGGTGGCCTCGCTGGCAAGCGGCTGTGGATGCTTACTTAAAATTGCAAGAAGACTTACAAGAACGAATAGATGACAATAATCGGATGTCATCACCCAAATCAACAATTCGTTCTGTAGCTGTTTCTGCGGAACTGATTAAACTTTCAGATGAAGTTTTTCGCTTAAAACAGGAAAAAGAGAAACTTCAAGAGCAGTTACAATTTAAAGACAGGGTTATTGCCATGCTGGCGCACGATCTCCGCAATCCGCTCACAGCTGCTGCGATCGCCATAGAAACTCTACAGTCTAATTACAACATCGAGATGGGTGCATTTGTGCGGTTGAAACCAGCTATGGCAGCACATTTGTTAAAACAAGCCCGCAATCAAACTAAGACAATTGACCGGATGATCGCTGATCTTTTGCAGGTAGGTCAGGGGAGTGATACAGAACTGCCAATTATACCACAAAAGATGGAACTTGGCAAACTCTGTTTGGAGGTGTTGTCAGAATTGCGCGATCGCTACATTGCCAAATCTCAACAAATAGAAACGGATATTCCCCAAGATTTACCCAAGGTATATGCCGATCCAGAACGTGTGCGCCAAGTACTCATAAATTTGTTGGATAATGCCATCAAATATACACCAGAAGGGGGGAAAATTAGCGTTTCCGGATTACACCGCACAACCCAAAAAATTCAATTTAGTATTAGTGACACTGGCCCGGGAATTCCCTTAGAAAACCGCGATCGCATCTTTGAAAACCACTACAGGCTCAAACGCGATCAAGCCATAGATGGTTACGGCATTGGTCTTTGTTTATGCCAACGCATCATCCAATCACATTACGGACAAATTTGGGTAGATTCCGCTCCCAATGGCGGAGCATTGTTCCAGTTTACACTACCAGTATATCCATCTTAAGTAGAAACACCATTAATCGCCTCTTTACAAGAAACTCGGCAAAAAGATTGTCATCCTTTCAGCCACGAATTCTGCACAATTCGATTGCGCCCCTCTTTTTTTGCTTGGTAAAGTGCCTGATCCGCAGCCATAACCAAATCAGCAGCAGAGGATTCCCAGGTAGGAGTAATAGTCGCAACTCCCATACTAATGGTGACATACGGACTAATCGTAGAATCACTATGAGCAATTTGTAAATTTGTCACAGCAGCTTGCATAGAAGTAGCAACGTAAAATGCCGCAGCAGCATCTGTGTACGGCATAATTACAGCAAATTCTTCACCACCATAACGCGCTACTAAAACTTGATGGTTTTGGGCTGTATAGTTTAAAGTATTACCCACTTCACGGATGCAAATATCTCCGGCTGGATGACCATATTGATCGTTATACAATTTAAAAAAATCAACATCACACAAAATCAGCGATAAAGCAGATTTTTCCTGCGCCGAATTAATCCACTGCGTATTCAGATAATCGTCAAAGCGGCGACGATTAGCCAGCCCAGTTAACCCATCAATGTTGGCCAGATGCTGCAAAGCCTGATTTGCCGCTTCTAACTGTTTATATACTTGCGCTTGTTGCAGTAGTCTACGTAATCGTTGACGCAATACTGCCCAATGAATTGGCTTGGTCAGGTAATCTGTGGCTCCGGCATCAAAAGCCCGGTCTACAGACTCCTGATCATCTAAACTTGTAATCATCAATATGGGGGTGCGTTCCCATAACTTTGAGATCACAGTATTGCCCAAAGGAGATTCAGTATCAAGTTTTTCTAGTGCTGTCATCAAATTGTTTCTGGCAATTTGCAGCAATTGTTTACAGCAAGTGAAGCCATCCATGACAGGCATGATTGCATCTAGTAACACTATATCTGGTTTGACAATTTCATAAGCAACTAAACACTGCTTACCGTCAGCCGCCTCAACGACTCGATAGCCTTCTTTTTCCATAGCTTGACGCAACAGTAATCGGATGGTCTTGTCATCATCAGCCACTAAAATCACTGGAGCTTGCTTAGATTGAGAAAATGGGCTTATGCCTGACATGAGTTGCGTTCCACTGAAAATTAGAGTATCGCGTTAGGGTATATTTGAGAAAACCTGACCCTCATTATTAAATAGCCTGCGAGCGAGAATTGTTTGACAGTAGGCAAATTTCTTGAATAAACTTGATGTTCAGTCGCTTTGCTGTGTCTAAGAAAAGTAAAAAATATTATTGAAAATAGAAATATTTATTTTTACGACAAAAGATAGGTAACTTTTGATGAAGAATACCAGTATACTACCTAAAACATTCTATAAGTATCCAATCTAGATGAATTGGCTGGGCAGATAATGCTGATATTAGCCAGTAGTAAGTAAGACTGTAGTGAACATTTTTCCCTAAAAACAGCCAAAAAATTTCATTGCACAATTCTGTCTGAAAATCACAACCTATTCATAAATTTTTTTAAATGCCAGACTCACTAATGTATCAGCAGGATAATTTTGTCGTACTAGAGACAGACCAGCCAGAACAATTTCTCACAGCAGATGAATTATTAAACAAGCTCAAGCTTGTGCTAGAAAAAATCAGTAATC
Source organism: Nodularia sp. LEGE 04288 (assembly GCF_963896525.1). NCBI lineage: Bacteria > Bacillati > Cyanobacteriota > Cyanophyceae > Nostocales > Nodulariaceae > Nodularia > Nodularia sp. LEGE 04288. The sequence continues at coordinate 17,960 of NZ_CAWQOY010000101.1, read as the reverse complement.
AGGATTTGCCCACAGATTTACAAAAGTTTGATTCTGTAAATGCTCAAGCCCAATATTTAATTGACACCAGTTGTGAATTAGATGTTGGTCCGGGAAAATATTTGCAGTGGTACGCAGTACGATTAGAAAAGTAGCTTTGCAAGTCTCTCTTACCTGGAAGGCTATCGATCAGCCACATTTCGATCAACAATTGATATCTCCGACAAAGAATGTAGGGACAATACCCTTCTCCTAAGTAGACGCGCGCGGTAAGCGCAGCTATGCCCGTCAGGGCTTTAGGGGAAGCCTATTGTGACCGACGAAAATAATGGGATACAAGCCCCGTCCTTCTAGGACGGCTTTTTATCGATTAAACTTCGTGCAAATCCTTCTATCAATTCGCTAACACTAATACCTCTGCTGTCTGCTTCTTTTTTCATAGTTCCCCAGGCAGTGGGCGTTACTACTATTTGATGTCTTTGTTTCACTTCACTGTGCAAAACTGGCACATTTCTTAGCCTCTTCCTGGTTGTCATATTTAGATATTGTGTATATACTAAATAAATATTAGCAAATTAAAGGAGGTGATTCAAGGGTGTTGGTACTAGAGTACAAGGCAGTGGTTAAATCCAACCAAGTCAAAGCTATAAACGAAGCGATCAGGACAAGTCGGTTTGTGCGTAATAAGGTGTTACGTTATTGGATAGATAATCGCGGTGTTGGCAAAAAAGAACTGTACCAGTACAACACTCAGCTACGCGCAGAATTTGGATTTGTGAAGAATTTAAACAGTCATGCTTGCCAATCATCAGTAGAAAATGTAGAACGTGCTATTAACCGATTCTTTGATAACTGTAAAACCAAAAAACTGGGTAAGAAAGGTTATCCCCGGTTCAAAAAACATAGTCGTTCGGTTGAATATAAAGTATCTGGATGGAAGTTGCACCCATCGAAACGACGGATAACATTTACCGATAAAAAAAGTATTGGTGAACTCAAATTATTGGGCAAATGGGATATTCATGCCTACCCAATCGAATTAATTAAGCGAGTTCGGATTGTGCGTCGTGCTGATGGATATTACGTGCAGTTCTGCGTCAAAATTGATCATCAGCAAGAAGCTCCATCAACTACGTCTGAAATTGGTATCGATGTAGGATTGGAGTATTTCTACTCTGATAGCAACGGCAAACATGAAGAAAACCCGCGATATTTACGCAAAGCTGAGAAAGATATCAAACGGGTTCAACGTCATATTTACAAAAATCAGAAAGGGTCATCTGGCAGAAGTAAGGCTCGTGGTGTTTATGCCCGTAAGCATTTAAAAGTAACTCGACAAAGGGAAGAACACGCCAAGGGACTGGCGCGTAACTTATGCCTAGCTAACGCTAAGGTGGTCTTGGAAGATTTAAATGTTTCCGGCTTGGTGAGAAACCACAGGCTTGCTAAGAGCATTTCTGATGCTTCTTGGTATAACTTCCGCCAGTGGCTCGAATACTTTGGAGAGAAGTTTGGACGGCAAATAATTGCTGTCCCACCACACTTCACAAGCCTTGAATGCAGTAATTGTGGTGCTAGAGTTCAAAAATCCCTTAGCACCAGGACTCACTCTTGTCCACACTGCGGGTACACTGAGCAACGCGATGTGAATGCAGCCAAAGTAATTTTAAGTCGTGCAAACGCTAGGGGAGGGCATCCCCAAAGTAACGCTAGTGGAGTTGTAGCCTCTACTTCTGTTGGTCGAAAGACCTGCAAAGGCAAGCAACAACTGTGAAACTAGAATCCCCGTGCGTTCACGCTGGGGAGTGTCAAATGAATTGTCCCTACAAGCCTTTAATTATTTACTTCTGGTTGAGTAACGATTGTTAATTCAATCATATCTTCCCCAACTTCTGTAATTTTAATATCTACTCCAGGGCCAAAATACCTGGTCATTTTCTCCTGTTTTTCCTGCCAAGCATCAAATGAAATGAACGGCGAATCAAATTCTAAAATTAAGGCATAAGCCCCATTAATTTCCGTTTCTCGTAAACCAGTGACGACTGGGCGGTCTTCATCTGTGGGACTTAGACCCAGATAATTCAGAGCTTCATCTAAATGAGCTTCTTGACCGTAGCAGTATCGGGTGATGTCCTTGCGGATTTTATTTTGAGTGACAGTTGCTTGCTGCTCCCGTAAGAGTAATATTGATGGCGTTGTCTCTTGGCTAAAGGGTATGGGCAGAATTTCATTGGCTTTGAGCGCCAGTCCTCCCAGGAATAGAGGAAACCCATAGAAAAACCCTACAAGGTTAAGTGTGGCGTTATCAGCAGCGTAGGCGACGAAACCAACAATGATTAATATACCGCCGATGCTTAAACCGATAGTCCCCAAAGAAATTTTACGTAACATGAGCGGAAGATTTTATAAATTCTTAACATCTTAGTTTTATTATCATCGGTTATTGGACACAAGTTACAGCAGTTTTCACGGATTTAGACCACACTATTGTTGATGTATTTCCTTCTTCCTTTGCGTCTTTGCGCCTTTGCGTGAGATTTTAAAGTGTGGTTCATTTACCTGAAAATCGCTGTAAGGAAGAGTTCCTCACCCAGAACCATCGGTTGGTGGAATTATTCTTGATTCTGGACAGAATCCCCATTCCCCATGTAGTGACACGATTAATCGCGCCTCTACTGAATTTTGGGTTAACTTTAAATTTGAAGCTATTTCAAAACTGGAAAAAAATTATGGATTTACAGACTATAAAAGAACGAATTGCCGTAGTTCAAAGCAAACGCGAGTACCTGTTAAGCCTCTTGGAGCAGCCAAATTTGGGAACTTTGAGAATTGATGTCAACCAGGCTTTGGAAGAAATGGATGATTTAATTGATGAATTTAAACGGACTATTCCCGAAACAGATCATAATTAGGCTCAATTTAGCCAAATAATCAACGCAATAGCGCTAGTACAACCCTGAGTGAGCGGTTAAACTGGCGCTGTTTGTCTAGAGATATTTTCCAGTTGTCCAGTGGAAAGCAGCCTGGGCTAATCTGCCACTAATTTTGCAGCATGATCTATTGTTATTTAACCATTGACGGCACGTTCTCCTAACTTCTTGACTAAAGCAATGAGTTGAGTTGTGGGGACATCTTTCTGGCAAACATCGTCAAAATTAGGCATGGCTTTAGCTCCCAAAAAATTCGCATCTTCCACTGAGGAATAAGCCAGTATTTGAGTATTGGGAGATAGGGCTTTGATATGACGAGAAGCACTCCAACCATCCATAACTGGCATTTGTAAATCTAGAACAATGACATCAGGTTGGCAGTTTTTAACCATTTCTATAGCCTCTTGACCATTGCAGGCTAACCCGACTACTTGGAGATTTTCTTGAGCAGAAAAAGCTAATTTTAGAGTTAAACGTGTCAGTTCGTGATCATCAACCACGAGAACACGCAAAGTCGTAGATTTACAAGAAAGCATTAACATTTAAGGAAATAAAAATAGATACAATAACCCCTATAGTTTACGGTCAGACGCACAAAAAAGCACTCTATCTTATGGTTGAATAAATTGTCTTTCCCCAGAGTAATTGAGTCAAAAGGCTGCGAAAAATCAAGTTTTGCTGACAAAAACTTAATTTAGCTATTTGTCTGTGTAGTAGTAACTCTTTTTGGAATCAATCAAGTTTGAGGCTATACCAGTTGAACGTAAGGCCATATTTATCAAAGTTTTTTGTGAATTAGTTTCGGGACAATCTACGGCTTCGCCACTCAAGCTATCACCAGGACGGCGTTGGATATAACTACCATCAGCTTGTAATTCCCAGGCTTGACGATTATCTGCTAACATAATTCCCAAAATTTCTTGCAAATCTTTGGCAATATCTTGGTCTTTGATGGGGGTAATTACTTCAACTCGGCGATTTAAGTTGCGACGCATCCAATCAGCACTGCCAATATAAATTTCTTCTTGTCCATTGTTATGGAAATAATAAATGCGAGAATGTTCTAAGAAGCGACCAATAATGCTAATAACACGAATATTTTCACTGATGTCTTTGAGTCCTGGACGCAAACAGCAAATACCGCGAATAATCAGATCAATTTGGACTCCGGCGCGAGATGCTTCGTATAAAGTGGCGATAATTTGGGGATCTACAAGGGAATTCATTTTGGCAACAATGCGCCCGGAAAAACCATTTTGGACATTTTCTATTTCACGATGAATTAATGCCAAAAAGCGATCGCGCATATTCACAGGTGCGACTAGCACATCTCGATAAGATTTTTGCCGAGAATAGCCTGTTAAAAAATTAAATAAATCTGTAATATCCGCACCCAATTCTTCACGACAGCTAAACAATCCCAAATCTGTATACAACCGCGCTGTTTTCGGATTATAGTTACCAGTCCCTATATGTACATAGCGGCGCATCCGGTCTTTTTCTCGTCGCACGACCATGACGGTTTTGCAATGGGTTTTTAGCCCTACTAAACCATAGACAACGTGAACGCCAACTCTTTCTAAACTCCGCGCCCAATAAATATTATTTTCTTCATCAAAGCGCGCTTTTAATTCTACTAATACTGACACTTGCTTGCCATTTTCGGCGGCCGCAATCAGGGCTTTGACTATGGGCGAGTCCCCAGAAGTGCGGTAAAGGGTCATTTTAATCGCTAAGACATTCGGGTCATGGGCTGCATGGGTGATGAAGCGCACCACTGTTGCGGAAAAGGATTGATAGGGATGGTGTACCAACAAATCTTTTTCCCGAATCACTGCGAAAAAGTCTTGACCTTCTTCTAATTCCGAAGCATCGGGGCTTAAACTTGGTTCTCTCAACCTTTGCAGACGCGAAGGGACTACTGACTGACGTGGTGGTTCTTTGAGTTCGGGTAATGGCAAGGCCATAAAATACATTAAGTCCCGGAGTCCTAAAAGACCATCTACTTCATAAACATCATTTTCGGTTAAGTCCAAATCTTGCAACAACCGAGAACGTATCGGATCAGGGGTGTGGGATTTAATTTCTAGTCTGACGGTGGTCCCACCCATGCGCCGTTTGCGTAGTTCTTGTTCAATGGCTAAGAGCAAATCATCTGCTTCATCTTCTTCTAGGGCGAGATCAGCATCACGGGTAATCCGGAAGGGATGATATTCTTGGATGTTCATGCCTGGAAATAGAAACTCCAGGTTATGAGCGATCGCCTGTTCTAAAGGTACACCAGTCCAGTGGGCAGTTTGTCCGGTTTCGGAAATTCCTAACTCTGGCGGTAAAGGCAAAAATCGCGGTAGCACACTGGGGACTTTCACCCGCGCAAAAAATTCTTCTTCGGTATCTGGATTTTTGACCACAACTGCCAAATTTAAGCTGAGATTGGAAATGAAGGGAAAGGGATGGCTAGGGTCAACGGCTAAGGGAGTCAGAACCGGAAAGATTTGTTCTTCAAAGTAGTTATCTAAATAAGTCCGTTGTTTTTGATTTAAATTAATATAGTCCAGTATGTGGATACGATGACTGGCTAAAAGAGGTTGTAGGACTTCTTCAAATTCTTGGTGCTGTTTGTTAAACAGGGGACTGAGGGTTGATCTAATATCGTCTAGCTGTTGTTGTGGTGTGCGACCATCAGGAGTTAACTGGGCAACTTTCGCTTCTACTTGTTGCTTTAAAGCTGCAATTCGCACCATGAAAAATTCATCTAAATTGGCGCTAAAAATGGCCAAAAATTTTAATCGTTCTAAAAGCAGTGTCCGGGGGTCACAGGCTTCGTGCAGTACGCGACTGTTAAATTCTAACCAGCTTAACTCGCGGTTAAGGTAATATTGTGGATCGTTTAAATCAATGGGATTGGCATTCTTCTTTGATTTCGGCATGACGATCTCAGGGTAGCCAGATGAGCTAGTACAGCTGGGGGACAATACATATATTAAATTAAATAGGTCTTGAGGGAAACATATAAAAATACGATTTCAGTCGCTATATTCACGATTGTCGTAGAAGTATTTGCCTCAACCATAATTTAACATCCAAGAAGAATAACCACAGAATTTCTTTGCATTGCCCAATGTTTCAAGCTACTCGCCGCCGTCTTGCTATCTGGTACACTGCCGTAACTGCGGTATTACTTTTGCTATTTGCCAGTGGTGTATATTTATATGTCCGCAGTACCTTAATTGAGCGCGTTGATGATACGCTTAATCATGTAGTGGAAATTGTCGAGCGATCGCTTGTGATTGAACCCGTGAATGGGGATGTGGAACAACTGCGGATTAATGTAGAAGCCAGTTTTCGCGACAATACCAGCACCGTAGAAGATGACCACATTGACCTGGAATGGTTTAGTTCCAATGGCAAATTACTTTGGTCAACCTTATCGGAACCTCTAAATATTCCCATTCATGGTAACCGTCTCGGTGAAACCGTCCGCGTCTTAAAACCAGAAACTCCCGACTCCCCACTCCCCACTCCCCACTCCCCTCTTTTACTGCGACAAGTTACCCAGCGAGTGGAAGTGGGACGGCAAGTATTAGGATATCTGCGTGTTAGTCATCCCTGGTTTGAAGTGACTAAACCTAGTCGCCAGTTAATCATTGATTTGGCATTAGGTACTTGGTTTATGGTGTTGTCTGTCGCCGCCAGTGGCTGGTTTCTTTCCGGGAAAGCGATGGAACCTGTCGGTGAATCTTACCAACGACTGAAACAATTTACGGCTGATGCTTCTCACGAACTCCGAAGCCCCATTACTTTGATTCAAACTAATGTGCAAGTTGCACTGGCTGATTTGGAATTGGCAGATACACAAGCTACTACTTCTGTCAACTATCGCCAACAATTAAAGGTAGTGGAACGGCTAACCCAGCGCTTGGGTAAGCTAGTTAATGATTTATTGTTCTTAGCAAGACAGGATAGTGGAATCAGCAAAGATGTGTTTTCATCTTGTCCTTTGGACGCTTTGCTAATGGAAGTAGTTGAAGAACAACAACTATTAGCCAAAGAAAAAAAAATTACTTTAACTCTGGACTTGGTTGATCCTCCCACTTCGGAAACTAGCCCCGAATTATTAGACAATTGGTTTACACTTCAAGGTAAATGGGATCAACTGATCCGGCTGTTCACGAATTTGATTGGTAATGCTTTACAATATACCCCAGCCGAGGGAGAGGTGTATGTACAATTGACGCGTTTAGAGGGAAGTCATCGCGTTTCTAAAATTCGTTACAGCACAGCTTTGTTGCAAATTCAAGTTAGCGATACCGGGATTGGTATTCCCGCCGAAGCTTTACCTCGCTTATTTGACCGCTTTTATCGGGTAGATCCAGCACGTACCCATAAGACAGCAAAGACAAATACAGAAAGTTCTACAGGTTCAGGATTAGGACTGGCGATCGCATCCGCGATTGTCGAACATCACCAAGGTCAGCTACAAGTGGAAAGCAATATTGGCAAAGGTACAACTTTTACTGTGACTTTACCAATCACTCTGGAGTATTAAATTTACTTTCAACCTTTGTTTCTTGTGATAGATGAAAAACTATCAGTTTATCTACTATGTTTATTTAATAACGCTTGTAAAAGATTTCTTTTGAGATTAAAACTCTAGGACTAAACAAACTAAGTTTCTCCGAAAACTTCATGCAAACTGTGCAGGTAGGTTGGGTTTGTATAGCTGCGATTTATGTCGTCGAAGACATCGCTAGAAATTTTTGCTCACAGTGTAATATTGCTATTTTTGATAATTCATTGGGTAGTTATATCAACTGTTAGTTTTAGCATATAGGAATCCGGTTTGATTTATGAAAAAATTAAGTATTTTAGGGTGCGTTAGGATGAAGTCCGTAACGCACCATTATTAAAGTTTTGGTGCGTTACGCTACCGCTAACACACCCTAAGTGTCTGTTCAAAAATCAAATAGTAGTCCTATAGCTCAATACTTGCGTAAAAAAATCTGGGAGGTTTATATGCCAATTAGTATCAGAAAAGATGTTGCTTATATTTTGCTGAAAAAAATTAATGATACCGGACAAGGAATGCACGAGGTGAGATTTAATGAGGCTGATTTAGCCAGTCGCGAATTAACACCCGCAGAATTTTTAGGACATTTAGATTATTTGAATCGACAGGATTATATTAATGCTGAGTTTACGGGTAATCCTTATGCCAATAATGTTCCTGATTTCATTAATCCCGAAGATATAGCCCATAATCAGGGCGCGGATGGAGTATTACCGCACTTGATTACCTTTAAAAAGGCAGAATTGACAGAGAAAGGTGAGAAAATGCTCAAGAAACTGGAGGCGAATCCTCCTGTATCTTTAAACGCAGGTTCATCAGTTCCCATTGCTACGAAAGATATGCCTTTTTTGGAAAAGGTGATGTTAAAAAGTGGTTTAAGCGATGTTTTCGACGCTAGGGACATTACAGAAGTAGTCTACCGGGTAATGCGTGACCTGATGACCACAGCCGCAGCCGATCGAGTAGAAGATGAACTACACAAACCAGTTGAATCTACCAATGATAAATCGTTACAACTGGAAATTGCCGATTTGTGGCATGATACCAATCCGATTGTCGGATTTCTCAGTCGGGTACGTCCACCTTGGCAAGGACCTGGTATCTTTAAGATTGATAGCGATCGCTTTTTATTTAGAGTAGCAAATGAAGGTGGAATGCCACCCAATGCAGACCGTGAACAGGTGGTAAAAGCCATATTTTCTGCCACTAAAGACGAATTATCACCGGAACGCATTCAGGAAATTGCTAGCTGGTTACCAGATAAAGTCCGCCAACTCTGGGAAGAAGCTTAAAATATTAGCCCTGGCGATGATAAAGATGCCTACGCGGCTACACAAACAAAACCCGCCTACGCGGGTTATTTGATCAATTGCACCTGCGTAGACTTTGTTTCTGTAGTAGCGATCGCTATCGGAAGTCCCCTATATGATATTTGCCTAATTATTTCTCTATAAACTAATTATTAACTATTTAATCACCTCATCCTTGAGATTGAAATACTGGTCTGATTTTATTTTTATTTCGTTCCTATAGTTAGATTAAACAACTAGAGTTAATTGATAAATTTAAATTATTCATGAATTTTATGCACCTATTTTTGGTGATTAAAAAATTATTATGTCATTTCTTAGGGTTTTGTTACCTAATTTAAAGCTATTTAGAAGTTTTTCAGGCAAGAAAAGTAGAGATTTCTTAGGAGTTAATTATGAATAGAAATACCCAAAAGGTTCGCAAGTATGCTGGATTATTCAGCGCGATTTGCGGCGGAATACTAATTAGTACGCCAGCAATTGTTCAAAGGGTAGTAGCACAACAACCGACTTCCCAAATAAATCCTTGTCCCAGTATTTACTACGAAGAACCACACAACAACCGGATTTTAGTGCCACAGGGATGTCCTCCCAATGCATTAACGCAAAAATTAGCGGCGCAAGGGCTGCTTCCACCTCCTACCGCCCCGGCTACCTCCGTACCTAATCAGATACCTTTAGGTGTTGGCGGTGAAACACCAGATTCAGCCCCCCCCGGACTTAATCGCTGTCCTGGTATTTACTATGAAGAACCGTTTAATACTCAAAATGTCGTACCACAGGGATGTCCTCCCAATGCACTCACACAACAACTGCAAGCACAGGGGATTCCTCCCAGCCAAACTGTCCCGGCGCGTCCACCAGTTACCGCAATTCAACCACCCTTACCAGAAGCACAACAACCACCCAGCACCAAGATTGCTCTCGCTAATGGTAGGGTAAATATCCGCTTGGTCAATGACTCTGGGGCTGAAGTCACTTATGAGGTAATTGGCGATACACCGGCGCGATCGATTGAGGGGAGATCAGACACGATGCTGCGTGATTTAAACGCACCAGTAACTGTGACATTTTTCCGTGGAGATGGCGGATTGCTTCAGGTGACTCCCCAACCTTCTATGGAAACAGGAACAATTGAACTGAGATTTAACGCCACAACTGATGTACAGGCGGACAAAAATACTGTGCGGATTCAAGAGGACGGTACAGTGTTCTTGAATTAGAACCCCACCCCCAGCAAGAGGAGAAGAAAGAAAAATTTGGTTATAAATTAAATAGGTATTTCCATGACAAATTTCGCGCCTTTTCCTGGGGCAGAAATACAATTTAATTTTCCACCATGCTGCTCAACTATAATTTGATAGCTGATAGCAAGTCCTAAACCAGTACCAGAACCAACGGGTTTAGTAGTGAAAAAAGGATCAAAAATTTGAGATAAAGTGCCTTGATTGATACCGATGCCATTATCAATAATTGAAATTTTGACTACATCTCCCGGAGAAACTAACTCTGTTTTAATTTCAATGATTGGCTGGGAAATGGTATTGCAGTCAGCCCTAAAAACATCAATGGCATTATTCAAAATATTCATAAATACCTGATTGATCTGGCTGGCATAGCAATTGACTTTGGGAATTAGCCCATATCTTTTAATGACCTGAATTTCTGGGAATAAATTATTAGCTTGCAATCGATGTTGCAAAATTAGCAAAGTACTTTCTATTCCTTCATGGAGATGTACGGATTTCTTGCTTGATTCATCAAGCCGAGAAAAATTGCGTAAACTTAAGACAATATCATGAATGCGATGGCTTCCTGCTTGCATAGAATTGAGCATTTTGGAAACATCTTCTTTGAGAAATTCCAAGTCAGCCGCTTGAATTTTGGTTTGCAGACTACTAGATGGATGGGGATGTTCTAATTGATATGCCGTAATCAGTTCTAGCAGGATATGGATAGCTTCTTTTGTATGGGTAATATTGCTATAAATGAAACCAATGGGATTATTTATTTCATGTGCAATACCTGCCACCAGATGACCCAAACTAGACATTTTTTCTGACTGAATCAGTTGAGCTTGGGTGGTTTGCAACTGTTTAAGGGTTTGTTCTAAATAAATATTTTGCTGTTTAAGTGCTTTGTCTGCCAATTGACGCTCAATTTCTGCGGCTGAACGAGCTGCAAAGATTTTTAAGATAGACTCTTGTGCTTCGTAATTGCCTTCTAACGGTTTGGTATGCAAGCCAGCAATATGACCTAGAGGCTTACCATCAGGAGCTAAAATCGCAATTCCTAGATAGCTTTCGGCATTTAAGGTGACTAAATCCGAGTCCTCCGGAAACTTTTGTTGGATACAGTTGGAGTAAATCTGGATACCTTGTTGATAAACAATACCACAAGGAGTACCACTCAAATCATATTCAAAATTGGGGCCAAAGTCTTCGCCTGTCCAAAAAGCCAAAACTCTAGCTCGTGGAGAATCTTCATCAATAAACTCTGCAATCAATGCATACTGAATTTGCAGTACTTCAGCCAAGTAATGGGCGCAAGCTTGGAAGAAAGCTTCACCAACTTGGGATGCAATCCCTTCTACAATCAGTTTGAGATTGATATTTTCTTGGTGGAGTGGTTGACCTAGTAAGGAAATGGCAGGTTCTGTTGAATGCGGAGTCAGCATGGTAGTAGGTTGAATCTTGAGAAGGTGTTACCACAGGTTTTGGACTGACGAGTTACCGCTTCAGCATTTGAGTCAATCGATCAATTAATTGCACTTCCTGTTTGCTATCTGCTAGGGTTTGTGCTAGGATAATCGCCCGTTCATAAAAGTTACGTGCTGTGGAGTAATCACTCAGCTGCTCGTATAAGTGAGCATAAGATTCAAATGATTTCAATTCTTCTCGGAGATTTTGTAATTCCTGAGCGATTGTTAAACGTTGTTCTAGTAAATCAAAGGCGCGCTGATAACGTCCGACAGCGCTGTGCGCTAATACTAAACCGTCAATTGCTCGTAGTTGATTAGTGCGATCGCCATTAGCTTCAGCGATTCGCATTGCTGCTCCATAAGTGCCAATTGTATCCGGATAATTTCTGGCTTCTAAGTAGGCATCACCTAAATTATTCAGAGTATTGGCTTCACCGACGGGATCACCGATTTGACGGCGGAAATTTAGGGCGGTTTCATAGAGTTTAATGGCTTTGTTATACTCTCCCAGCCTGATGGCTACCAATCCCAAATTACTTAAAGATAGTCCTTCGCCTTCAATATTTTTGATATGACGAGCAATTGTCAAGGCTTCTTCGAGGGTTTTACCTGCGGCTATGGGTTCACCTTTTTGCAGTAACAAGGTGCTGATATTATTTAAGCCAAAAATTTGAGATTGAAAGTCTTTTGTATCACGAGCGATCGCTAAACGTCGGCGCAAGACATTTTCCCCTTCTTTGAGGCGATTTAGCTGGATATAAGACATTCCCAGTAAATCATATGTCAGTCCTTGGGCCTGGAGATCGCCAATTGCGTGATAAATCTCCAATGCTTCTAAACTGGATGTCACGGCTTTATCAATAAATCCCGAATCATATTGTTCTTCAGCGATCCGCAGTAATGTATCTGCTTCTTCTCTAGATTGTCGCCAACTGGAACTACTCACAGGGCTGTGGAGTTGTTGCGTAATCTCAGCACCACGCGCCACTGTAGGACTCAGTAAACCCATAAAAATTAAAACATAACACCCTGATAACAAATGCCGTTGTTTCATAAAATTTACCGATACAATTGTGGCTTTCAGTAGAAGGTTTGGGAAACTAAATTAATTTTCTCAAATGAAAACTAGCAGTTTACGTATTTATATTTAGGCTATGATTGCACAGAATCTTCGCCCAAGTAGATGATGCGGATATCTTTGGGTAATTTATCCTCTAGCATAGAATAGCCTTCCTGGAGAAAATTGGCTACTTCGAGAGGCGATATTTTTTCTCCTTCGGCTTGCAGGTAAGCCGCAATTCTCGTTTCACTCCAGTGGAAAGTTTGAGCCATTAAAACCATTAGCCGCAAAATCGGTGGTAGTTGGTCTAAAGCCTGTTCTACATAGCACCATAGCGGTGGGGAAGTGGCTGAAAGGGAATAATGAATGGCTTCGGTTGGCGGTAGTTGAATCTCGTTGATACAGTAAGCGGTGATATTAATCAGCCAATTTTGCAAAGTTAAAGCTTCGGGGCTGGATGAAGAATCAGCTAAATTCAGTCCACCGAGTTCGTAGTAGATATGTTTCCAAGTCAGGGCGAACAAATAATCTGCCTGCACAGGCGATCGCGCTGAATGCTGAATCAAGGTGTAGACTATGGGGCTATAACGGCAAAAAATCACCGTAAAATACTTGCCAGCATCGGGATAACTCTGAAATAGTTTCAGCAGTTCTTGATCATTGTGATGAAACAGCGATTTCACTAAAGGGTGATTGGCTTCGGGAAAATGGGGAATTTGCATAGCTGGGGAGTGAATCGTAGTTAAAATAGTATTTACAATGACAATCGTGCGCTTATCTGCATACAATCCAGGCTGTAATCTGTTCGTTGCTCAAACTCAGACTACTTTAGTATTGATAAACTAAGAACATCGACAATAATAAAAGTTCTCCCTTATATAATCTTTTGGTTTGTTCATGGTTATAGCAGCTAATGTGATGCCTTTCTTATTCGCCCCTCTGACTTCAGGCTCTTTTTTGTCTTCCCTGCCCTTGGATAGCTTATTCTCCACCCAAGGGATTATGGTGATCTTGCTGGCGGCTTATGCTGGCGCTATGTGGATGTTCCTCACCAGTGCGCCCAAAGTCCACACAGTGATGGTTTCTGACTTGGAAATTGCCCGACAGTTGTATGAAGGGCTGCTAGATTTGCCAGCCGCCGAAGTACCTTTGCACTACTACTACAACTACGAACAAACTTTAGGCGCTACTGGCATTGATCCACTTTATATGTCTACCAGCCCCAGTTGGTCTAGCAAGGTAATGAATAATGCTAACGATGGGTTGTGGTATCAAATGAAAAAAAATACCCAGTTGCACGTCATTACAGGGGCGAGTTTGGGTAATAAAAATCAGCAACGTCATGTTTGTTTTGACCGTGACTGCTTGGATCTGATTTTATTACGAGTGGAAATGCGCGGTTTGAAATTCAAGATTCGCAACCAAAAGCCGCTCAATTTTTTGGTGAAGGACTATGAAGGGCGCGTGATTGAAATCGCCGAAGTCGCAAATTAATCATGAGATTTGAGCTTGGGTGTTGCAGTCTATGGCTATCAACACCCAAAATCTGCCTGATTTTTTTACCTATCATCGTAGGCAATGGTTGTTGTTTGCAGGTGAAGTCATGAGTGCTGAGAAAACACCAGATGTCGGTGGCGGAATGCCTGTGATTAAATACTGGGCAGAAAAAACCATATCTGCTGATGGTGTCCAGGTTTGGCAGAAGTTATTTCACAAAAGTGCTTGTCTTTCCTGCGCGTGGGGAACAGGTGGACAAAAGGGCGGTTTTGTCAATGAAGATGGGGAAGTTTTACAACGCTGCGCGAAAAGTGTAGAAGCGATCGCCTCGGAATTACAAGCCGCAACTACCTTTGAAACGCAGTATAATTTATGGCAATTACAACAATTAAATTCCCAAGCAGCGAATAACTTAGGTAGGTTAAGTCATCCTTTAATTTTACGTGCCGGGAGTTCCCACTATGAGCGCATTTCCTGGGAAGAAGTTTATCAAATTGCCCAGACAGCATTTCAAAAACCACCACAGAAATTAGCTTCTTACAGTTCCGGGAGATCATCGAATGAAGCGGCATTTTTGTTACAGTTGATGATGCGATCGCTTGATTCCAATAACCTCGCCGACTGTTCAGACTTGTGTCATGCAGCTTCCACCGTCGGATTAAATCAAATGTTTGGTTCTGGGACTTCCACGGTAAGTTTAGAAAGTTTCAAACAAGCCGATTGTATAGTTTTAATAGGTTCCAACGCCCCAGCCAACCATCCCCGGTTAATGAATGAATTAATCAAATTACGGGAAAGGGGCGGTAAAGTAATCATTGTCAACCCCACAGTAGAAGTTGGTTTAGTCAAATTCTCCTCCCCAGCCTATCCCATCAAATCCTTACTAGCTGGCGGTTCCGAAATCTCCTCACTGTACCTGCAACCAATACCCGGTAGTGATGTAGCTTTATTTGTCGGGATTCAAAAAGCATTAATTGCCGAAAATTTAATTAAACCAGATTTTCTCAAAGCCTATACCGAAGACTGGGAAAACATTATTCAAAATGCCCAAACTATCCCTTGGGAAACCATCACTGCAACTTGTGGTATTTCCGAAGCCGAAATCATCGCCGCCGCCCGAATAATTGGCACATCTACAGGCGTAGTATTTGCTTGGGCGATGGGAGTCACGCAACAAGAAAATGGTGTTGATAACATTCATAGTATTGCCAATACAGCCCTGTTAACAGGCAACGTCGGCAAACCCGGTGCAGGTACAATGCCGATTCGCGGACACTCAAACGTCCAAGGATTTGGTTCTATGGGTGTCACCATCAACTTAAAAAAGAAAATTCAGCAAGCTTTAGAAAAACTCCTGCAACGTCCTCTGAGTCGCGTTCCTGGCTACGATACCAGGGCATTAATTACAGCTGCGGAGAGGGGAGAAGTTAACACATTGATTTGTCTGGGGGGAAATCTCTACGCAGCCAACCCAGATTTAAACCAAGCAAAACGCGCCTTGGGAAAAATTGCCACTATTTTTTATGTCGCCACTAAACCCAATCTCGGACATTTTCACGGTTTAGCCCAGCACAATACAATTATTCTGCCCGTATTTACGCGCTTTGAAAATCCCCACAAAACCACCACCGAATCGGGTAATAATTTTGTCCGCCTCAATGATGAGGGAAAAACCCATTTAAAGACTGCTGATTTGATTTCTGAAATAGAATTGATTGTAGAAATTGCCCATAGAGTTTTAGGAGATACGCCGATAAATTGGCGCAAACTTCAAGACCCCAAATACATCCGCGAACTGATTGCAAAAACCATTCCCGGTTACAAAAAAATTGCCGAAATTGATCAGACGGGCGAAGAATTTATCATTGCTGGTAGGATTTTGGATACACCAAAGTTTGCCACATCAACAGGTAAAGCCAAGATGTTTGTGACTGCTTTACCAAAGTTAAATTTACCCAGCAAAACAGATTTTGGTTTTACAGAATCAACCCCAGGAATTGTATTAATTTTGGGAACAGGAAGAAGTTATTCCCAGCATAATACTGTGGTTTATAAAGATGGGGATTATTATCGTGGAATGCCTCACCGTAACTGTATTTTGATGAATGTTCAAGATATAGAAACAGCAGGTTTTAAGGAACATCAACGAGTTACAGTGCAAGGTGACGCAGGTAAATTAGAAAATGTAGAAATCATTTGCGGAGACATTCGCGCAGGTGCAGCAATGATGTTTTACCCTGAAGTCAACGTAATTTTTAAAGCAAAAATTGACAAGCTTTCTGGTACACCTGCTTATAAAAGAGTGCCTGTATTTGTTTATTAAAGAACAAGAAATTTTGAAACTGCTTTGCAGAATATTGTTAATACTTTACAACAAAATAGCGGTGGTGTAAGGTTGCCCAGGATACAAGCGATAGCTTATCGAATCCAATTATCATTAAAGGTTAAAATTTACCCTACTGTCGTGGCAAAGTTAAAGTAGTGCATTAGAGAAAAAGCAGAAAACATTGATTTATCTCAATTGTCTCAAAAATCTATTGCAACATTTTAAGCTTGCCACGCCACTAAGATACATTTAGATAAAAGCCTTTGATGATAAAGAAAATACGTAAGGATTCAGGTGTTTGAAACCCAGACAAAATTATTTATCTGTTTCTCAGTTTCCAATAAGCTTGAAGAGGACTCATGGTTTTAGTGCGATCGTAGGTATGACCTTTATGAACTTCTAAGTGTAAGTGTTGGGGCATCCAGTATGAACCTAAGTATGCACCATCAAAAACTGTACCAATTATAGTTCCAGCTTCTACACGCTGACCAATGCCCACAGAGTAATTTTCTAAATGCCCATAAATCCAAAGATTACCATCATCACCTTCAATACCAATAAAGAAATTACCAGGAGTAGACTGAATTATCCTAGTATTACCACTAACAACTGTTTTTACTGTATCACTAGCAAGTCCAGCCATATCAATACCATAATGTGTTCCGCTGTAATTAGTAGTATCAAAGTATCCAGCAGTCATCCTCTTGTAAGAACCGAAAATGCCATTTGAGAGATCAGAGTAAACCTGCTTGACAGATGCTAGGCTCTCACCGTTTTCTGTTTTACCGTCAAAAAATAAATTGTCACGACTTTGATAGTTCCAGTCATTATCTATTAATAAGAAAAGGTCGCTATAGTAACCATTTTTGCCTTGAATTTGCCACTCAAGACCGGGAGATTCTAAATCCACTCGGTCAAAGACTTGTGTTCCGGTCATTAACCAAGAATGAACCTGTCCATTTCTATGTCGCCAGAGAATATCTGTGTTGCCATCACGGTTGAAGTCACCAGTTCCTTGAATTTGCCACTCAAGACCGGGAGATTCTAAATCCACTCTGTTAAATACTTGTGTCCCGTTCATTAACCAAGCATGAACCTGTCCATTTCTATGTCGCCAGAGAATATCTGTGTTGCCATCACGGTTGAAGTCACCAGTTCCTTGAATTTGCCACTCAAGACCGGGAGATTCTAAATCCACTCTGTTAAATACTTGTGTTCCGGTCATTAACCAAGAATGAACCTGTCCATTTCTATGTCGCCAGAGAATATCTGTGTTGCCATCACGGTTGAAGTCACCAGTTCCTTGAATTTGCCATTCAAGACCGGGAGATTCTAAATCCAGTCGGTTAAAGACTTGTGTCCCGTTCATCAACCAAGCATGAACCTGTCCATTGCTATGTCGCCAGAGAATATCTGTGTTGCCATCACGGTTGAAGTCACCAGTTCCTTGAATTTGCCATTCAAGACCGGGAGATTCTAAATCCAGTCGGTTAAAGACTTGTGTCCCGTTCATCAACCAAGCATGAACCTGTCCATTGCTATGTCGCCAGAGAATATCTGTGTTGAGATCACGGTTGAAGTCAGCTT